>NZ_JBHUWW010000109.1:0-31535 GCF_042669755.1 Kitasatospora sp. NPDC057223
GAGGCGGCCGGCCGCGGTCAGGGACACGGCCAGGGACACGGTCAGGCTGGACGCGGTCAGGCGGACTGGCGGGCGACCAGGGCCGGCTCGAAGATCACCGAGGTGGCACCGCGTTCGGGCCGGGCGATGTGGTCCAGCAGGATGCGGGTCATCTCGGCGGCCATCTCCTCGACCGGCTGGCGGATGGTGGTCAGCAGCGGCCGGCCGGCGGTGGCCGCGCTGCTGTCGTCGAAGCCGACCACCGCCACGTCCTCCGGCACCCGGCGGCCGTGGTCGCGCAGGACGGCCAGCGCACCCTGGGCCATCAGGTCGTTGGCGGCGAACACCCCGTCCACGTCGGGGTGTTCGATCAGCAGCCGGGTGATCGCCTGCTCGCCGCCGGCCTGGGTGAAGTCGCCCTCGGCGTGCGGCTGGTAGGGCAGGCCGTGGCGGGCCATCGCATCGTGGAACCCGGCCAGCCGGTCGCGGGCGGCCCGGACGCCGGCGGGGCCGGCGATGGTCACCACCTTGCGACAGCCCCGGGCGTAGAGGTGGTCGGCGGCGAGCCGCCCGCCGTCCCGGTTCGCCAGGTCGACGCAGCTGATCGGCAGCGGGTTGTCGGGGCGGCCGAACAGCACCGCCGGCACGCCGGCCGCCAGCAGCGCCGCGGGCAGCGGGTCGGCGGCGTGGGTGGAGACGACCATGGCGCCGTCCGCGTTGCCCTGACGCAGGTAGCCGAGGATCTGGTCGCGGGCCTCGGGGGTGTCGGCGAGCATCAGCACCGGGTGCAGGCCCTGCGGGCGCAGCGCGGTGAAGACGCCGCTGACCACCCGGCCGAAGAAGGGGTCGGTGAAGACCTCCGTCCTGGTCGAGCTGTCGTCCCGCCCGTCGGCGCCGGAGCCGGAGACGATCAGGGCGAGCGCCCCGGCCCGCCGGGTGACCAGGGAGCGGGCGGCGCCGTTGGGCACGTAGCCGGTGCTGGCGATGGCGAGGCGCACGCTCTCCTGGATGGCCGGGTCGACGTTGCGGATCCCGTTGATGACGCGGGACACGGTGGCCCGGGAGACTCCCGCGACCCGGGCCACGTCTTCCAGGGTGGTGGACCGGTTGACGGCCGATCGGAGGGCTTCGCTCATGGTGACTTTTATAGCACGCTGGGAGAGCGCTCTATCCTTGGAATACACAGTTCAGAGCACCCTTCGACGGCCCGCCGGAGGCGGGGTGCGGGCCGCTCCGGGCACCGGGGGCGCGGCGCGGGGAAACACCGGGAAACCAGCGGTGGGCGACCCGGGCACCGGGCCGGGAAACGCGTCCCGGAGCGGGAGCCGGCACTACGCGTGTTCCTTCCAGCAGGTCATGATCGTCGTCGCGACCATGACGGACACACCCGGCCGGGTACGCGGCGGCGTTCCGAACCGCTCGGGGAGCCGGCTCACGTCGACGACCAGCACGGTGTTGTCCTTCCTGACCACGGTCGAGCCGTCCGCCTCGGTGAAGGCCGCCTCGCCGAGGCCGTTGACCGTCGTCACCGGGCCCGCGCTGCCGCGCAGGCCGTCGAAGTGCGCGGCCGCCGTCGCCGGGTCGGCGAGTTCCTTGACCGACACCAGCATGGAGGCGTCGGTGTAGGCGTACGTACAGGAGTAGAGGTGCTGCGCCCAGGTCGCGGAGGGCGGGGTCAGCGGCTCGGTGCCGAGGGCGCCGGCCAGTTGCTGCAGCACGTAGCCCGTGCAGACCATCCGGGAGGCGGCGGACGGCCCGTCGCCCGAGGCGGACGCCGCCGCCGCGGGAGCCGTGCTCGCGGGCGGGGCCGCGGCGGAGCGGGGGCCGGGGCCGGCGGCGGGCGAGGAGGCGCAGCCGGCTGCCGTCAGGGCGAGCAGCAGCGGCGCGGCGGCGTACCGCCAACGGTTCGGCCTGGTGGTCATGCGTACTCCTCGGCTGTTCGGGCGGGACGGCCGTGCCCGTGTCCGGCCCCGCGAGCGGGGGCGGACACGGGCACGGGTGGGACGTCAGGGCAGCAGGTACTGCGCGTTGAGCGCGGCGCCCTTGCCCGGCTGGTTCTGGTCGTACCCGCGCGGGTCGCACTGGAGACCGCCGACGATGCAGTGGTTCACCATCGCGGCGAGCGTGGGAGCGTCCCAGGCGTTGAAGAAGTCGTAGTGGAAGGAGAAGCCCCGTCCGCTCGACAGGTGCAGCTGCGACATGTTCGCGGTGTTGACCGGGAAGGCCACCTTGAACTCGATCATCGGCAGCGCGACCGGGTGGTCGGCCGGGCAGACCCCGCCGACCGGGTAGGCCATGTGGCTCTTGTGGTCGGGCGTGTCCAGGTAGAGCCCGTTCCAGCAGCTCGGAGCCTGGTAGCGCACGCCGACCTGGCCGCCGCCGGGGCAGTCGACCGGCAGGTCGATGTTGTGGTAGCTGTTCCCGCACTCCCACCCGGCGACGAAGCCGGGGTCGGTGGCGAACTGGGTGGCGGTGGCCGCCGGGCTGCCGACCACGAACCGCAGACCGGTCGGGAACGGCCGGACGGCGGTGTAGTCGTTGATCGCGCTCTTGTAGTAGATCGTCTGCATGCCGACGGGGTTCACCGCGGTGGCGCCGTCGTACATGGTCGGCATCCAGTAGCCCGACTTGTCACCGGGTGCGATGCAGGTGGTGCCGCCCGCCTGGAAGGTGGAAGTGGTGGAGTTGGCGTTGGCGTTGGTGCTGCCCATGAAGGTGTGCATGTGGGAGGCACCGGCCTGGCCGGGGTAGACGATCGGGTCGTCCGGCAGGTTGTGGGACGCCGTGCAGTTCGCCTGGAACTCGTGGAAGTACGCGTGGGCCGGGTTGCCCGTGGCCGGAGTCACGCCGGTGACCTGCGGGTTCGCCAGGACGTACCCGTTGGTCGGAGTACTGACCTGGCCGAACACCTTGAACTCGTACAGCGAGTAGCCGTACTGGGTGGCCCGGGCGGTGGCGTACATCCGGATGTACCGGCCGCTGCCGGTGACGTTCAGGTTCTGCACGCCGCCGGTGTTGGTGGTGGTGGAGTAGATCGGCGTCCAGGTGTTGCCGTCCGGCGAGGTCTGGAGCTGGTAGGCGCTGGCGTACGCCGACTCCCAGTCCAGCTCGACCCGGCTGATCGCGGCGGTGGCGCCGAGGTCGATCCGGATCCAGGACGGGTCGCTCCAGGTGCTGGCCCAGCGGCTGTTGGCGTCGCCGTCGACGACGGCGCCGGCCGGGAAGTTCAGGCTCTCGATGGACGAGGCCGTCACCGGGCGGGACGCCGAGATCAGCGGGTCGGCCGCCGCGACGGCCTGCTGGGTGGTGGTGCCCAGCCCGGTGAGGGCCAGGACGGCGGCGAACGCCACCGCCAGGGCGGTGCGGCGCGGTCGGCCGCGGGACAGGAAACGGGGTCGCATCGGACCTCCAGGTCGAACGGATGGGTGGGGGCCTCCGGGGCCGGCGGCCGTGGGGATGCCACCGGCCCCGGAGGGGTCTGGATCAGGCGATCCGGCCGAGGCGGGGCCTAGGCGTAGACGCCGAACTCGTAGAGCGAGTCGCCGTAGGCGGTCCCCCGCTGGGTGATGTTGATCCGGACGTACCGTCCGCTGCCGGTGACGTCGAAGTCGTCGATGCCGCCGGTCCCGGTGGTGGTGGAGTAGACGGACGTCCAGTTGGTGCCGTCGTTGGAGGTCTGGATCTGGTACGCCTTGCCGTAGGCGCCCTCCCAGCCCAGCTGGATGTGCTTGATGGTGGTGACCGCGCCGAGGTCGACCCGGACCCACTGCGGGTCGGCCCACTCGCTGGCCCAGCGGGTGCCCCAGTTGCCGTCGGTGGCGTTGTTCGCCGGGTAGGGCGCGCCGTTGCCGACCGCCTGGAAGGTCGAGGCGGTGGTCGGCTTGTTCAGCGCCACGTTCGTCCCGTTGACCACGGGGGCCACCACGCGGAAGGACTTGGTCTCGATGCCCACGTTGCCGTGGCCGTCGTAGGCGTAGACGTAGACCTTGTAGACGCCCAGGTTCTTCGGGGCGGTCGCGGTGAACCGGCCGTCGGCGGTCTGGGTGAACTTGACCTGGTCGAAGCCGGTGCCGCCGCCCGCGTACTTGGCGCAGTAGAGCAGCTGGTAGCGGATCAGGTCGCCGTTCGGGTCGGTCGTGGTGGTGCTGATGTTGAAGGTGCCGCCGGCCGGGACGCTCGCGGTGTTGCTGAGCGTCATGTCGGAGATCACCGGGGGCGTGTTGGTGCCCACGTTGCCGTTGTAGTCCTTGGCCACCGAGTAGAAGCTGAGGCGCTTCCAGCCGGACGGCACGGTGTTGTACCAGACGCCGCCGAAGTCGTTCTCGGTGCCGTAGTGGAAGACCGTGGCGCCGAGCGCGACGCCCTGGTGGCCGGTGATGCAGCCCCAGTTGGAGAGGTAGGCGTCACGCTTCTTGATGTCCGAGGGCTCGGTGGGCACGCCGTTGGCGTCGTTCGGGACCTCCCACTCACCGTCCTCGCCGGACTCGGTGATGATGTACGGCTTGTTGTAGCCGCCGGCGACCCAGTCGGCCTTGACGTTGCAGACCGAGCCGTAGGAGTTGACGGCCAGCAGGTCGAGGCTCGGGGTGTAGTCCTTGTAGTACTTCCACGCCGCGGTGTACGCGTCGGTGGAGGTCACCGGGTGGTTGGTGTCGATCGCGTGGATCGCCTGGGTGACCCGCTCCACGTACTTGGCGTACGCGACCCGCTGCTGCTCGACCGTGGTGCCGTTGTAGGCGTGGTCCTGGGTGGTGAGGATGACCTCGTTGCCGACGTCCCACATCAGCACGCCGGGGTGGTTCTTGTAGGTGGTCACCCACTGCTTGATCTGGTCGAGGGTGCTGTCCATGTACGCGGTGTCGTTGACGTAGTCCGCGCCCTGGTTCAGCCAGAAGCCGTTGACGACCTTGATCCCGTGCGCGGCGGCGGTGTCCAGCAGCGGCTTGCTGCCGGCGTCGGTGCCCCAGGTGCGCAGGGTGTTGACGCCCATCGCCTTGAGCTCACGGACGTGCGCGTCGATGGTGGTGTTGGACGGGCCCCAGGTGATGCCCTTGACCTGGTACGCCGCGCCGTTGACGGTCAGCGCCCAGTTGCCCTGGCTGCCGGTCACCTTGACGGTGGAGCCGCCGGCCGGGACGGCCGGGTCGGTCAGCGGCGCCGGGACGGTGCCGGTGGCGGTGGAGACGGTCACCTTGTCGATGCTCAGCGCGCCGCCGGACGTGGTGTTCGCGGTCGGCGAGGTGCAGTTGCAGTTCCCGTTCGGGAAGGAGCCGCCGATGCCGAGGTTGAAGACCAGGTAGAAGCCGTGGTGCACGGCCGCGTCCCAGGTGGAGACGCCGACCTGGGACTCGCTGACCTGCCAGACCTGGCGGCCGTCGAGGTACCAGCGGATCTGCTCGTCGGAGGTGGTCCGGTCGATGATCTGCGAGTACGTGTGGTAGTCGCTCTGGCAGCCGGTGCAGCTCGCCAGCCCGCTGGTCATGCCGTTGTACTCGTTGCAGTTGCCGCCGGGGGCGGTACCGCAGTGCAGGGTGGTGGAGAGCTGGCTGCGGCCGTTGACGTTCTCCAGGATGTCCGACTCGCCGGCGCCCGGCCAGACGGTGAAGTTGCCGCGGTTGCCGGCGCCCATCGCGCGGAACGAGGGCCAGTAGCCCGTCCCGTCGGCGACGTTCGGCTGCTTCACGGTCGCGGAGATCTGGAGCTGGCCGCCGGCCGGGGCGGTGAAGTCGGAGCGCTGGCTCTCGACCCGTCCGGACGTCCAGGCGTCGCCGTTCTTCAGCGCGGTGAGGTTGAGCGCGCCGTTGCCGTTGAGCGAGACGTTGGCGGGCGCGTTGGTGTTCGTCTGCACCTCGCTGGTGCCCCAGTTGGCCGGGCCGCCGGGGTAGGAGGTGCCGGTCTGGGTGATCCAGTTGGTGGCGGACGGCGCGGTGCCGGCGTTGCCGGAGAAGTCCTCGTTGAACACCGTGGTCCAGTTGCCCGGCGGCGGGGTCACCGGCGGGGTGGTCGGGGGCGTCGTCGGAGGCGTGGTCGGAGGCGTCGTCGGGCTGGTCGGGTCCCCGCCGCCGGTGCGGACCTGGAACTCCCAGAGCGAGTAGCCGTAGCCGGTGCCCCGGGCGGTGCCGAACAGCCGGACGTACCGGCCGGTGCCGGTGACGCTGAGCGTCTCGGTGCCGCCGGCGCCGGTGGTGGTGGAGTAGACGGACGTCCAGTTGGTGCCGTCGTTGGAGAGCTGGATCTGGTACGCCTTGCCGTAGGCGCCCTCCCAGTTCAGCACGACCTGGCAGACGGCCTGGGACGAGCCGAGGTCGACCTGGATCCACTGCGGGTCACTCGCGGCGGACGACCAGCGCGAACCGGCGTTGCCATCCACGGCGTTGGTGGCCGGGGTGCCGTAGTTCTCCTCGGAGGACGCCGTCACCGGGCGGCCCTGCGCGGCGTTGGCCGTGCCGCAGCCGGCGGTCGGCGCGGTGCCGAAGACCTGGAACTCCCAGAGCGAGTAGCCGTAGCCGGTGCCCCGGACGGTGCCGTTCATCCGCACGTAGCGGGCGGTGCCGGTGACGCTGAGCGTCTCGGTGCCGCCGGCGCCGGTGGTGGTGGAGTACGCGGTGGCCCAGTTGGTGCCGTCGTTGGAGAGCTGGATCTGGTACGCCTTGCCGTAGGCGCCCTCCCAGTTCAGCACGACCTGGCCGATCGCCGCGGGGCTGCCCAGGTCGACCTGGATCCACTGCGGGTCGGAGTTGGAACTCGACCACCGGGTACCGGTGTTGCCGTCGACCGCGTTGGCCGCGGGGGTGCCGTAGTTCTCCTCGGACGAGGCCGTCACCGGCTTGCCCTGGGACAGCAGTGCGGGCGCGGCCTGGGCGCTGCTCGTGGGGACGAACAGCATCAGGGCCGCGACCAGGGCCGCCGCGAGGGCGGCGGCGAGCGCCCGCCACCCGGGTGACGAGCGCTCTCTGCCGACAGCGGACCGGACGGGGGGAGCGTGCATGGGGGGACTCTCCTGACGAGACGGTGGGGGGAGGACCGGAAACACCGGCCGCCGGCAGCGGCCGTTCCGTGGGGTGGTCGGAAGGCTGCGCCGAGGACGGGCTCCCATCGCTGGGAGAGCGCTCTCGCAGTGATTGAGATGGTTGCGCCCACGTTTCCACCGTGTCAAGCCCTGTGCGCGCATCCACACCGGATCCGGCAGGTGGCACAAAGCCCCAGCACTGGTGCGGTGATGAACGCGACCTCTTGACAACACCGGGGTGAGAAGCCAGGCTCCAGGCCCATGGGAGAGCGCTCTCCACTCTGCTCTCCCGGGTTTCCCGGGCCTCCCGGTAGCCGCACCCCCTCCTCAACGCCCATCAGGCCGAGCGCCGCCCCCCAAGGAGTCACCATGTCGCCCCTCCGCACCGGTCCGAGAACCCGGCTCCTCGGCGCTGCCGCCGCACTGACCGCCCTGCTCGCCGTGGCCGGCTGTTCCAGCAGCGGCGGCGCCGCCCAGGACGACGCCGACGCGAAGATCACGCTCACCGTCAACCTGTTCTCCGACTTCGGCTACGCGGACCTCTACAAGCAGTACGAGGCCACGCACCCGAACGTGACCATCAAGGAGAACCGCGCCGACATGGGCGCGCACCACCAGAACCTCCAGGCCCACCTGCTGGCGGGCTCGGGCACGGCCGACGTCGAGGCGATCGAGATCGGCCAGGTCGCCGGATTCCAGCCGCAGGCGGCCAAGTTCGTGAACTTCCTGGAGAACGGCGTGGACGCCGGCCAGTGGGTGCCGTCCAAGACCGCCCCCGCCTCCAGCGCCGACGGCAAGGTCCTCTTCGGCCTCGGCACCGACATGGGCGGCATGGCGCTCTGCTACCGCAGCGACCTGTTCAAGGCCGCCGGCCTGCCCACCGACCGCGACCAGGTCTCGGCCCTGATGGGCGACTGGAAGGCCTACACCGCCACCGGCAAGGAGTTCCTCGCCAAGAGCCCGAACAAGGACGTGCGCTGGTTCGACAGCGGCGGCAACCTGTTCAGCGCGGTCGAGGCACAGGCTCCGATCGGCTACTACGACGCCGCCGGCAAGCCCGTCGTCACCACCAACCCGGCCGTCAAGGACGCCTTCGACCTGGTCGCCGGCGCCATCAAGGACGGCGAGTCGGCCGGCATCCAGGCCTTCACCCCGGCCTGGGACACCGGGTTCCAGAAGAGCCAGTTCGCCACCGTCGCCTGCCCGGCCTGGATGAGCTACCAGTTCAAGGCCAACCCGCCCACCGACGGCGGCACCTGGGACATGGCCCGGATCCCCGGCGGCGGCGGCAACTGGGGCGGCTCGTACCTGTCGGTGCCCAAGGCGGGCAAGCACACCAAGGCCGCCACCGAGCTGGCCAAGTGGCTGACGGCGCCCGAGCAGGAGGCGAAGCTCTTCACGGAGAAGGGCTACTTCCCCTCCGACCAGGCGCTCTGGAGCAAGCCGGAGATCGCGAACCACACCGACCCGCTGTTCAACAACGCGCCCACCGGCAAGATCTTCTCGCAGTCCGCGAAGGACCTGAAGCCGCAGCCGCTCGGCGCCCACGGCGCGGAGATCGGCACCGCCCTCGGCAACGCGCTGACCTCGATCGAGCAGGGCAAGGCGGACGCCGACGGGGCCTGGAAGAAGGCCCTCGCCGACATCGCCAACATCAACGGCTGACCTCTCCCAGACCCGCGGTGCCGGTGCGGCCCTGACTCCGCACCGGCACCGCGTCACCATCGCTAGGAGCACCTCGCATGGCTGCGTCCGTCTCCGCCGACCGGCCCGCCCGGGGCGCGCGCGCCCCCGTGGCGACCCGCCGTTGGCACCGGATCGACCGCACCGTCTCGCCGTACCTCTACATCGCCCCGTTCTTCCTGGTGTTCGCGGTCTTCGGGCTCTTCCCGATGCTCTACACCGGGTATGTGTCGATGACCAACTGGCGGGCCGACATCCCCGGCAGCCAGAGCCAGTGGGTCGGGCTGCAGAACTACGGCAAGCTGATCGACGACCCGTTCTTCTGGAACGCGCTGAAGAACACCGTCGGCATCGGCGCCCTCTCGACCGTCCCCCAGCTGGTGTTCGCGCTGGGCCTCGCCCACCTGCTCAACTACCGGGTGCGCGGGCGGACGCTCTTCCGGCTCGGCGTGATGCTGCCGAACGTCACCTCGGTCGCGGCCGTGACCCTGATCTTCGTCCAGCTCTTCGGACGCGACTACGGGATGATCAACTGGGCGCTGGGGCTGTTCGGGGTCGACCACATCGACTGGCAGGCCGGGACGCTGTCCTCCTGGACGGCCATCTCCGCCATCGTCACCTGGCGCTGGACGGGCTACAACGCGCTGATCTTCCTCGCCGCGATGCAGGCCGTCCCGTTCGAGCTGTACGAGGCCGCGGCGATCGACGGGGCCAGCCGCTGGCGGCAGTTCAGGTCCATCACCGTACCGATGCTGCGCCCGACCATCCTGTTCGCCGTCATCGTCTCCACGATCGGGGCGCTCCAGCTGTTCGGCGAGCCGATGCTCTTCAGCCAGCAGCAGGACCCGACCACCGGTGGCTCCCAGCACCAGTTCCAGACCCTGGCGCTCTACTCGTACAACCAGTTCTGGGGCCGCTTCAAGTACGGCTACGGCGCAGCCGTCTCCTGGGCGATGTTCCTGCTGATCGTCGTCATCGTGGCCGCCAACCTGCTCGCCGCCCGCCGGATGAAGGGGCTGGACGCCTGATGAGCCGCAACCGTCAACTCTCCGCCGGCCGAGGGGTGTACGTCGTCCTCGGACTCGCCGTCGTGGTCTCGGTCTTCCCGCTGTACTGGACCCTGGTGGCCGCCTCGCGCACCAACACCGAGATCCACAGCGTGCCGCCGATCCTGCTGCCCGGCGGCAACCTGTTCCACAACATCGGCCAGGCCTTCGCCCAGACCGACATGGGCCTGGCCATGCTCAACTCGCTCATCGTCTCCGGCACCGTCACCGCGAGCGTGGTGCTCACCTCGACCTTCGGCGGGTTCGCCTTCGCCAAGCTGCCGTTCCGCGGCCGCAAGCCGCTGCTGGCCACCGTGGTCGCCACCATGATGGTGCCGACCCAGCTGGGCATCATCCCGCTGTACATCATGATGGCCAACTGGCTGCACTGGGCCGACCACCTCCAGGCCCTGATCGTGCCGGCCGCCGCGAACGCCTTCGGCCTGTTCTTCATCCGCCAGTACCTGACCGGCGCGCTGCCCGACGAACTGCTCGACGCCGGGCGGATGGACGGCTGCACCACCCGCGCCCTCGCCTGGCACATCGTGCTGCCGGCCGCCCGGCCCGCGATGGGCGTGCTCGGCATGCTGACCTTCATGGCCACCTGGAACGACTTCTACTGGCCCAAGGTCGTGATGACCCAGCAGAACCCGACCATCCAACTCACCCTCTCCGAACTGGCCAGCGGCTACATCAAGGACTACTCGCTCGTCCTCACCGGCGCGCTCGTCGCCAGCCTCCCCGTCATCGCGGCATTCCTGCTGATGGGCCGCCAGATCATCGACGGAATCATGCAGGGAGCCACGAAAGGATGACCGACATCCGAGCAACCGACCTCTTCCCCGGCGGCGTCGACGACCGGATCGCCGCCCTCGACCTGGCCGCGAAGGCCCGCATGGTCTCCGGCGGCGGCACCTTCCGCACCAGTGCGGAACCCGCCGTCGGCCTGCGCCCGATCATCACCTCCGACGGCCCGGTCGGCGTGCGCGGCGAACGCTGGGACGAGGCCGACACCGCGCTCGCGCTGCCCTCCGTCACCGCGATGGCCGCCAGCTGGGACGAGGAGCTCGTCCGCGAACTCGGCGCGCTGCTGGCCGCCGAGGCCCGCCGCAAGGGCGTGCACCTGCTGCTCGGCCCGACCCTCAACCTGCACCGCTCCCCGCTCGGCGGGCGCCACTTCGAGTGCTTCTCGGAGGACCCGCTGCTGACCGGCCGGATCGGCGCCGCCTACATCACCGGCGTGCAGAGCGGCGGGGTCGCCGCGACCGCCAAGCACTACGTCGCCAACGACTCCGAGACCGAACGCCTCACCCTGGACGCCCAGGTGGACGAGCGGACGCTGCGCGAGGTCTACCTGGCGCCGTTCGAGGCCGCCGTCGAGGCAGGGGTGTGGGCCGTGATGTCCGCCTACAACCGGGTCAACGGCGAGGCGATGAGCGAGAGCCCGCTGCTCGCCGAACCGCTCAAGGGCGAGTGGGGCTTCGACGGCCTGGTCGTCTCCGACTGGGGGGCCGTCCAGTCCACCACCGGGTCGGGCGCCGCGGCCGTCGACCTCGCCATGCCGGGGCCGAACGAGCACTGGGGCGCGGCGCTGGCCGGCGCCGTCCTCGACGGACTGGTCGACGAGGCCGCGCTGGACGACAAGGTGCTGCGCCTGCTCCGGCTCGCCGCCCGGGTCGGCGCGCTCGGCGAGCCCGGCGAGGCGGACGGGCCGGAGGCCGCCGACCCGCCGCGCCCGCCGACCCCGGCCGACGCCGCCACCCGCGGACTGCTGCGCCGGGCTGCCGCCGCCGGGGCCGTCCTGCTCAGCAACCGCGAAGGCCTGCTGCCGCTGGACGCGAAGGCGCTGCGCCGGGTCGCCGTGATCGGCCCGAACGCGGCGACCGCCCGGGTGCAGGGCGGCGGCAGCGCCGCGGTCTTCCCCGCCGCGGTGGTCTCGCCGCTGGAGGGGATCCGGGCGGCGCTGCACGAGAGCACCCGGGTCGAGCACGCCGCCGGCGTCCGCACCGCGCTGCGGCCGACCCCGATGGAGCGCACCGACTGCCACAGCCCGCGCACCGGGGAGGCCGGGCTGCTGGCCCGCTACCTGCGGGCCGACGGCAGCGAGCTGCACGCCGAGCACCGGCTGAGCGGACGGATCCTGGAGCCGTCCGTCACCACCGACCTCAGCGCCCTGGACGCGATCGAGGTCGGCACCGTGTTCCGCGCCCCGGCGGCCGGCCGCTGGCGGTTCGGCCTGATCGGCCTCGGCCGGATCCGGCTGGAGGCCGACGGGGAGGTGCTGCTCGACGAGTACGTGGCGCCGGAGTCGGACGACCCGACGTACCTGCACGTCTCGCCGTCCTTCCGGCAGGCCGAGCTGGAGCTCGCGGCCGGCCAGGAGGTGGCCCTGCTGGCCCGGCGCACCGTCGAGCCCGCGCACGGCCGCGTCCTCAGCCTGGCCGTCGACCCGCCGCTCGCGGCCCTGGACGCCGAACTGGCGGCAGCCGTCGAGCTGGCCCGCGAGGCCGACGCAGTCGTCCTGGTGGTCGGCACCACCGACGAGCACGAGAGCGAGGGCTTCGACCGGACGACCCTGGGGCTGCCCGGCGGCCAGGACGCGCTGGTGTCGGCGGTGGCCGCCGCCAACCCGCGGACGGTGGTGGTGGTGAACACCGGCGGACCGGTGCTGATGCCCTGGCGGGAGGAGGTGACGGCGGTGCTGCTCGGCTGGTTCCCCGGACAGGAGGGCGGCGACGGGCTGGCGGACGTCCTGTTCGGCCTCGTCGAGCCCGGCGGCCGGCTGCCCACCAGCTGGCCGGTCACCGAGCGGGACGTCCCGGTGCTCGACACCGCCCCGCAGGCGGGCGTCCTCGCCTACCGCGAAGGGCTGCACGTGGGCTACCGGGGCTGGCTGCGCGGCGACGCCGAGCCGGCGTACTGGTTCGGGCACGGCCTCGGGTACGGCGCCTGGGAGTACCTGGCGATCGACGCCCCCCGGCGCTCCCCGCACGGCGCCGGCTTCACCGTCCGGGTCACCCTGCGCAACTCAGGCACCCGCAGCTCCCGTGAGGTGGTGCAGCTGTACCTGGCCCGCGCGGACAGCGCGGTGGAGCGGCCGGTGCGCTGGCTGGCGGGCTTCGCGGCCGTCCGGGCCGAGCCGGGGCAGCGGGTCGAGGTCGAGATCCCGGTCGCGGCGCGGGCGCTGGAGCACTGGTCGCCGGAGCGCCGGCGCTGGCTGGGCGAGCCGGGCCTGTTCACGGCCCTGGCCGGGCCGTCCTGCGGCGAGCTGCCGCTGACGGCGGCCGTGGAGGTCGTACCGGACGTGGCGGCGCGCTGACGCGGCTCAGCACGCGGGGGTGGCCCGGAGCCCGTGCTCCGGGCCGCCCCCGCTGTCCGCGCTCAGGCGCGGGCCTGCGCCGCCGCCCGCTCGACGAGCTCACGCTCGGGGCGCACCCCGGTGTACAGCACGAACTGCTCCAGACCCTGCCGGACCAGGACCTCGTGGCCGCTGATGACCTTCTTGCCGCGCTCGCGGCCGTAGCGCACCAGCGGGGTCTCGACCGGCAGGGCGACGACGTCGAAGACGGTGTCCGCGGCGTCGACGGTGGCGGGCTCGAAGGCGAGGTCGTCCGCCTCGGGGCCGCCCTGCATGCCGATCGGCGTGACGTTGACGACCAGGTCCGCGCGCAGCGCGGTGGCGTCCGCGCGCCAGGCGTAGCCGTGGGCGTCGGCCAGGGCGCGGCCGGCCGCCTCGTTGCGGGCGATGACCGTGCCCGAGCGGAACCCGGCGTTGCTCAGCGCGCTGACCACGGCCTTGGCCATGCCGCCGCTCCCCCGGACGGCGAAGGCCGCGTCGGTGGGCACCCGGTGGGTGTCGAGGAGCTGGGCGATGGCGAGGTAGTCGGTGTTGTAGGCGCGCAGGAACCCGTCGTCGTTGACGATGGTGTTGACCGACCGGATGGCCTCGGCGGAGGGGTCCAGCTCGTCGACGAGGGCGATCACGTCCTCCTTGAAGGGCATCGAGATCGCACAGCCGCGGATCCCCAGCGCCCGGACGCCGCCGATGGCGGCGGGCAGGTCGGTGGTGGTGAACGCCTTGTAGAGGAAGTCGAGTTCCAGCTCCCGGAAGAGGAAGTTGTGGAACCGGGTGCCGAAGTTGCCCGGCCTGGCGGCCAGGGACATGCACAGCCGGGTGTCCTTGCTGATCTGCGTCGTCATGGTTGGTGTTCCTCGTCCCGTAGCTGCACCGTGACGGACGCCGCTGTCCGTTCTCCCGTACCCACCCTGCCCGAACAGGTCGGGTCGTACCAAAACGGGCGCCTGCGGGCGGGCGGCCGGCCCGGGCACCGGCCCCCGCCCGGTCTGCTCAGGGGGCGGTCGGGCGGCCGAGGTAGGTGAGCGGGCCCGGGTCGGGGACGGGGAGGACGTGGAAGCCGAGGCGGTCGTAGAAGGCGCGGGCCCCGGTGTTGACGCTCAGCATGCCGAGGTGGACGTGCGCGGCCCCGGCGTCGTGCAGGGCGGCGAGGAAGGTCTCCAGCAGCTGCCGGCCGAAGCCCCGCCCCTGGTACTCCGGGAGCAGGTCGATGTGCAGGTGGGCGGGGTGGCCGGCGAGCTCGGGCACGATCATCCGCTCCGGGGTGTGCAGGAGCAGGGCCATCAGCTCGTCGCCGTCGGCGGGCTCACCGGCCGGCGGCGGGTACAGGTGGCCGACCTGCGGCAGCCAGTGCTCGCGGAAGCGCCCGACGAAGCGGGCGGTGTCGGCCGTGCCGAGCACGTACCCGACGGCGTTGCCGTCCCCGTCGTCCAGCACGAAGGCCAGCTCGGGGTCGAGCTCCAGGTAGGGCGCGGCGAAGTTGTGCGGGAGCACGTCCTCGTTCTTGTAGAGACCGCGGGCGTCGCCGCCGGCCTCGGCGGTCCGGACGCAGATGTCGAAGACCGCCGCGCGGTCGGCGGGGCGGTAGGGGCGGACGGACGGGCCTTGCTTCTCCAGCATCGGGGTATCCTCTCGCACGCTCGGACGGACATGGAAGGGCCGGGCACGGCAGACCCTCGGCTGCCGTGCCCGGCCCGCCGGGGAGAGGAGGGACAGTCCCCAGCCCCTCTGCTCCCCGGCCTCGGCCCGGTGTCAGGCCAGGCCGGCCACCGGGGGGATCGAGTTGGCGCGGACGGTCCCGGCGTACCAGCGGGCGCTGGCCTTGGGGATCCGCTCCAGGGTCTGGTAGTCGACGTACACCGCGCCGAAGCGGCGGCTGTAGCCGTACGACCATTCGAAGTTGTCGAGCAGCGACCAGAGGAAGTAGCCGCGGACGTCGGCGCCGTCGGCGATCGCCTGGTGGACGGCGGCCAGGTGGCGGTGGACGTAGTCGATCCGGCGCGGGTCCAGCACCTCGCCCTCGGCGTTGACGGTGTCCTCGAAGGCGGCGCCGTTCTCGGTGATCATCAGCGGCAGGCGGGGGTAGCGCCGGGACACGTCGGTGATCAGGTCGTACAGGCCGGTCGGGTCGATCGCCCAGTTCATCGCGGTCAGCTCGCCGGGCGGCAGGTGGAAGACGACCTGCTCGGAGCCGGGCCACGGGGAGTGGTCGCTGGCGCCGTGGGCGTCGTTCTTCGCGGCCTCGCCGGGTGCGAGCTCCTCGCCCTCCGACGGGCCGGAGACCAGGGTCGGGCTGTAGTAGTTGATGCCGAGGACGTCGATCGGAGCCGCGATCGCGGCCTCGTCGCCGGGCAGCACCAGGGCGTCCCAGTCCACCAGGTGGGCGGTGTCGGCGCGCAGGTCGGCCGGGTAGCCGCCGTCCAGGATCGGCGCGGTGAAGACCCGGTTGCCGACGGCGTCGATGCGCCGGGCCGCGTCCAGGTCGGCCGGGGAGCCGGTCAGCGCGCGGACCTGGTGCAGGTTCAGCGTGATGGACACCTTGGCGTCGGCGGGCAGGGCGGCCCGCAGGGCGGCCACCGCGCGGCCGTGCGCGAGGTTCAGGTGGTGGGCGGCGCGCAGGGCCTCGGCGGGGTCGGTACGGCCGGGGGCGTGCACGCCGGAGCCGTAGCCGAGGAAGGCCGAGCACCACGGCTCGTTCAGCGTGGTCCAGAACTTGACCTTGTCGCCGAGCGCCTCGGCGGCGATCCGGGCGTACTCGCCGAAACGCTCGGCGGTCTCCCGCGAGGTCCAGCCGCCGAGGTCCTCCAGGTCCTGCGGGAGGTCCCAGTGGTAGAGGGTGGCGACCGGCTCGATGCCGGCCGCGAGCAGCTCGTCGACCAGGGCGCGGTAGAAGTCGAGGCCGCGCTCGACGGCCGGGCCGCGGCCGGTGGGCTGCACCCGGGGCCAGGAGATCGAGAAGCGGTACGCCTTGATGCCCAGCTCGGACATCAGCGCGACGTCCTCGCGGAACCGGTGGTAGTGGTCGGTGGCCACGTCACCGGTGTCGCCCTGGTGCACCTTGCCGGGGGTGTGGCTGAAGGTGTCCCAGATCGAGGGGGTGCGGCCGTCCTCGGCGGCCGCACCCTCGATCTGGTAGGCCGCCGTCGCGGCGCCCCACAGGAACGTGCTGGGGAAGGTCAGCCGGTCTTCCTGGTCTGCGGACGCGGCCGGGCTGTGGGGGGCGTTGTGGGACACGACGGTCATGGCGGGGACACTCCATTGAGGTGCGAGGCGGACGGTTCGTCTGGGTGCGGACCGGCGGGGAGGATGAACCGCCGGGAATCGGTGGGGCTGCCCTTGTGGGTCAGCCCTTGACCGCGCCCTGAGCGATCCCGCCGACGATGTGCTTGCCGAACAGAAGGAACACGATGAGCAGTGGAGCGGTGCCGATCAGCGCGCCGGCCATGATGACCGACCAGTCGGTCGACCAGCCGGTGCCGAGGCCGGCGAGGGCGACCTGCACGGTCGGGTTGCTGGAGCCGTTCATCGCGATGATCGGCCACAGGAAGTCGTTCCACGACTGGACGAAAGTAAGCATGCCGAGCACCGCCATCGCCGGGCGGGCGATCGGGACGACCACGTGCCAGACCACCCGCAGCGAGTTGGCGCCGTCCATCCGGGCGGCCTCCAGCAGCTCGGTCGGCAGGGCCTGGACGAGGTACTGGCGCATGAAGAACACGCCGAACGCGGTCACCAGCGAGGGCAGGATCAGCGCGCTCAGGTGGTTTCCCTGGCCCAGGTTCTTCATCAGGATGAACAGCGGGACGACGCTGAGCTGGGCCGGCACCGCGAGGGTCGCCAGCACCATGCCCATCATGGCGCCCCTGCCGGGGAAGGTCAGCTTGGCGAAGGCGAAGCCCGCGAGCAGCGAGAACGTGACGGTGCCGAGGGTGACCGAGCTCGCCACCAGGGTCGAGTTCAGCAGGGCGACGCCCATGCCCCGGCCGCCGGCGTTGTGCCAGACGAAGCTGAGGTTCTTGAACAGGTTCCCGCCGGGCACGAGCCGCGGCGGCATGGACACCACGGCGTGGGTGTCGGTGGAGGCCGCGACCAGCGTCCAGTACAGCGGGAAGAGCGAGACCAGGGCCACCACGATCAGGATGACGTAGGTCAGCGGCCCGGCGTGGTGCTGGCGGCCGGCGCCCGACTTCAGCGAGCGGAGGCGACGCGGGGGCGTCGGGGACTTGACGGCAGGATCCGCTTCGCGGACCGGAGCGGCCGAATGTACGGCGGTCATGGTTCCTCCTCTCACTGCGACTTGCGCAGGCGGCGGGCGATCAGGGCGTTGACGAGGCCGATCAGCAGCAGCAGACCGAACATCGTCCACGCGATGGCCGAGGCCCGGCCGAGCATGCTGTTGCGGAAGCCGGTGTCGTACATGAAGACACCGAGCGTCTCGTACTGGTGGTCCGCGCCGCCCTGGTGGCCGCTCTGGCCGCCGAAGAGGAAGGGCTCGCCGAAGAGCTGGGTGGCGCCGATGGTCGAGACGACCGCGGTGAACAGGATCGTCGGCCGCAGCGCGGGGACGGTCACGTTCAGGAACTGCTTCCAGCGGTTCGCGCCGTCCAGGGCGGCGGCCTCGTAGAGGTCACCGGGCACCGCCTGCATCGCGGCGAGGTAGATCAGCGCGTTGTAGCCCGTCCAGCGCCAGGTGACGATCAGCGAGATCGCGAACTGGGACGTCCCGCTGCCCGCCTCCCAGTTGACCGGGTCGAAGCCGAACAGGCCGACCAGCCAGTTCGCCATGCCGGCCTCGGGGCTGAAGATCAGCGCGAACACGAGGGTGGCGGCGGCGACCGAGGTCGCGTAGGGGGCCAGCAGCGCCGTCCGGAAGAAGGACCGGCCGCGGATCTGGTAGTTCAGCAGGTGCGCGAGGCCGATGGCCACCATCAGCTGCGGCACCGTCGACAGGATGCCCAGCGTGATGGTCTTCCAGACCGAGTTCCAGAAGAAGTCACTGGCCGGGCCGGTGAACAGGTCCGTGTAGTTCTTCAGCCCCACCCACTCCGCCTGGTCGACGTTGTAGAGGCTGACCTGGTGGAACGAGAGCCAGCCGGTGTAGAGCAGCGGGAAGAGCCCGAACACCGCGAAGACGAGGAAGAACGGCGCCACGAACACGTAGGGCGAACCCTTGGTGTCCCAGCGGTAGAGACGGCTGCGCCACGCCTGCTTGGGGGCGTCCCCCGGCGGTGTGCGGTGGGGTCGGTCGGGCGTCGCGGAGCCTGGATCGCTCCCGCGGGCACTGATGGAGGTGGCCACGTGTGGCTTCCTTCCGTGGATTGCTGCCTTCGGCCCACTGGCGAGGGCCAGTGGGATGCCGCCGGGCTTCGGGTCGTTGGACCGCCGCCCCGGGGCTCGGCGGTGCTGCCGGCTGCCGGACGGGAGTCCGATGGACGTCGGAGCGGAGTCCGATGAGGGTGGGGGTACGGTCCGGCTGGGGATCGGCGGGGAGGCCGACGGGGGCCGGGCCGCCCGGCGTGAACCGGGCGGCCCTGCCTGCGTACTACTGGATGGTGCTGTCGATCTGCTTCACGGTCGCGTCCCAGGCCTCGGTCGCGCTCTTGCCGTTCTGCTCGACCAGCAGGATGCCGTTGCTGAAGGCGTTCTGCAGGTCACCGGCCTTGGGGCCGGTCTCGGCGGGCTTGATCGCCTTGGCCGCGGTCGAGAAGATCTGGCCGGTCGGCGCGTTCGGGCCGATGTAGGGGTTCTTGAAGTCGGTCACGCCGGCCAGGGCGTAGGCACCCTGGTTGGACGGGATGTTGCCGACCTTCTGGAAGACCTTGGCCTGCTGCTCCGGGGCGGTCAGCCAGGCGACCAGCTCCGAGGCGGCGGCGACGTGCTTGCCCGAGCTCGGGACGGCGAGGAACGAGCCGCCCCAGTTGCCGGCGGCCGGCGCCTGGGCGACGTTCCACTTGCCGGCGTTCGCCGGGCCGGAGTACTTCTCGATGTTCGCCTGCTGCCAGGACGGGCACAGGGTGGTGGCGAAGGTCGACTGCGAGAACGCGGTCTGCCACGCCGGGTCGAACTCCTTGAGGCCCTGCGAGGAGCCTGCGGCGTCGGCCGCCATGGCCAGCTCCCAGGCCTTCTTCACGCTGGCAGACTCCTTGTAGGCGAGCTTGCCGTCCTTGTAGTACTGCTGGGTGTCGCTGGAGACGACGCCGTTGAACAGGCCGGTCGCGGAGTCCATGAAGAAGGTGCCCTTGGGGGCCTTCGCCTGGAAGGTCTTGCCCGCGTCGACGTACTTCTGCCAGTCGCCCGCCCACAGCGCGCCGACCGCGGCCGGGTCGCTCGGCAGGCCGGCGGCGGCGAAGAGGTCCTGGCGGTAGCAGATCGCCATCGGGCCGACGTCGGTGCCGAGGCCGATGGTCTTGCCGCTCTTGGTGGTGGCCTGGTCCCACTTCCAGCCCAGGTAGTCGTCCTTCTTGACCCCGGCGACCTTCGAGAGGTCCTGGAAGGAGCTGCTCAGCGCGTCGGAGGTCGCCAGCGCGATGCGGCCGACCTCCAGGCCCTGGACGTCGTCCAGGCCGCTGCCGGCCGCGAGGTGGGTCTGGACGGCGGTCCAGTAGTCACCCTCGGCGGTGGTGGTGTTCTCCTTGATGGTGATGTTCGGGTGCAGGGCCGTGTACGCGTCGAACAGGCCGGCCTCCTTGTAACCGAACGTCCCGAAGTCACCGACGGTGAGCGTGATCTTCTCGTTCGGGTCGGCGGCCTTGTCGCTGCTGGCGGCGTCGCTGGAGCAGCCGGTGGCGAGGAGCGCCGTGGCACTCAGCACGCTCGTGACGAGCAGGGCGGCCCGACGTGAACGGGTGGTGCGGGTGGCACGGGACGTGCGCATGTCCATCTCCTTGGTCCGAGCCGCGGCGGTGCGACTCGGGAATGGGGCGGAAGCGAGGTCGGGAGAGCCGGGATCCGGCCGGGGAAACTGCGACTTGGGGTGGTGCTGACGCCTGGGACTGCCCGGCGAAACCGCCTGACAATGTGGGAGCGCTCCCATGCGTCTGCCGAAAGGTTGCTTCCCGCCCGGCAGGCGTGTCAAGGGATGAAGTCCAAGACGTTACCGGAGCGTGTCCTCGGCGCCGCCGGCAGCCGCCCGCCGATCGGGCGGCCCGGCCGGCCGACGCGCCGAGGTCTCCGCAGGTGGGCGGGGGTGCGCCTCGGCCCCGGCCGGGGAGCGGCGGCGTCCGGGCCGCGCGGACGGGCGGCAACGGGCCCGAGCGCCGCCGGCCCGGCCCGGGGCGGAGGCGGGCGGCGGCGGCGCGTGGCCGGGGCGTGGCCGTCGGCGTGGGCCGCACCCGGACGACGGCGCCGCGCGGACCACTCCGCCGACACCCGGCGGACCGGCGCCGACCAGCGGACGGCCGCGACGGGACGGACCCGCACGGGGCCCCCGGGAGCAGCGCGCCGGATGGGACCGGCCCCCTCACCACCGCCGGCGGAGCCGTCCGGCGGTCCCGTACCGGACCGCTCCGCCCGCCCTGATGTCGGCCAACCACGGCTTGTCGAAGACCCGTTCGTCGAATTGTCGAAGGCTCCTTCAGAGATTTGAACCAACGGGGCCTGCACCGCCCGGCTGGGGGCCGACTCGGCATACGGTGCTTCAAGAGTTGAACCTGCCGCTTCTCTTGACGCCCCGGCGGTCGTCTGACTTCATGTGTGGCGGTCCACCGCCCCCACCGTCTCCACGCGGGGACCGTTCGCCGCCGGCACCTGGGAGCGCTCCCAGTCGCCGGCGGCGTTCCAACGGCGACCGGAGCGGTTCCGTCATCGCCCGCGACCAGGGCACCTCCCCCGCGCCACCCGCGCCCCACCCGCCCCCGCACAGGGAGTAACCGCCATGCGCATCGTCCGCACCATGAGAGCGGCACTCGCCGTGACCGCGACGCTCACCGCCGTCGCGGGCCTCGCCGCCGCCCCCGCGTCCGCCGCCGGGCAGGCGAACGCCCGGAGCCTGCCGGCCGACAGCCGGTTCTTCGTCGACCCCGGGAGCAAGGCCGCCACGCAGGCCGTCACCGACCTGAAGGCGGGCGACCTCGCCGGGGCGGTCGCGATGGCCAAGCTGGCGTCCCAGCCCGTCGCCCAGTGGTTCACCGGCACCGCCGACCCGGCGCAGACCACCCGCGAGATGGCCACCCTGCAGGCGAAGGCGGCGCTCCAGCACCGCACTCCCGTGGCGGTCGCCTACAACATCCCCGGCCGGGACTGCTCGCAGTACTCGGCCGGCGGCGCCGCCACCAGCGCCGAGTACGCGACCTGGGTCGACGCGCTGGCCAAGGGCATCGGCAGCCACCGGACAGTGGTCGTGCTGGAACCGGACGGCCTCGCGCTCAGCCCGTCCTCCTGCGGCGGCACCGCGGCGCAGCAGGCCGACCGGCTGGCCGAGACGAACGCCGCCGTCGACCGCCTGGAGCGGCAGAGCGGCGCCCTGGTCTACCTGGACGGCGGACACAGCTCCTGGCAGAACGTCGGCACCCAGGCCCAGCTGCTCAACGACGCCGGGGTGCAGCGCGCCCAGGGCTTCTTCCTGAACGTCTCGAACTACCAGACCGACGCGGACCTCACCCGGTACGGCACCCAGGTCGCCAAGTGCTCCTGGTACCTGCGCAGCACCCCCGGCGCCGCGGCCGGTGACTGCGCCAACCAGTACTGGCCCGCCGCGGACGCCGACGCCTGGTACGCCTCGCACGTGCCCGCCGACGCGAAGCTGCCGCACTTCGTGATCGACACCAGCCGCAACGGCCAGGGGCCGTGGACCCCGGCCGCCTCGTACCCGGACGCCCAGACCTGGTGCAACCCGCCAGCCCGCGGGCTGGGAGTGCGGCCGACCGCGAACACCGGCGTGCCGCTGCTGGACGCGTTCCTGTGGATCAAGGTGCCGGGCGAGTCCGACGGCAGCTGCACGCGTGGCACCGCCGGGCCGGCCGACCCCGAGTACGGCGCGGTCGACCCCGCAGCGGGTGCCTGGTGGCCGGCCCAGGCGCTGAGCCTGGTCGAGCACGCCTCGCCGGCCCTGTCCTTCGGCTCCGGGCCGTTCGCGCCCCGGGGCTGACCCTCCTCGTCCTCGTGAGCGCGGCGGCGGCCGACCCGGCTGCCGCCGCGCTCGCGGGGACGACGCGTGCGGGGGCGACCTGCGTGCGAGGGCGACCTGCGTGCGGGCTGACCTGCCTGCGGGGGCGGCGCGCGTACGGGGACGAAACTTCCCGTTCATGCCAAAGACACGGTTCGACAACGTGCCGGCATCAGGGTTGACGCTCCCCGGCGCATCCTGGAGGCTCCGGGTGGGAGCGCTCCCACCTCGCTCCCGTCTCCCCCTGCACGTCCGAGAGGCACCGCACCATGCCGAGCATCCAGCCCCCCGCCCGCCGACGGACCACCGGCGCCGGACGGCCGCCCCGGACCGCCGCCGTCCGCATCCCGGCAGCCCTCGCGGCAGGGATGCTGCTGCTCACCGGCTGTGCACTCGGCAGCACTCCGAAGGACACCGGGGCCGCGGCCGCCGCCGCGTCGGCCACTCCCCGCGGCGACACCGGCACCATCACCCTGACCGTCGGGGAGTTCGGCACCTTCGGCTACCACGAGGCCGGCCTCTACGACGAGTACATGGCCTCCCACCCCGACATCAACATCCACACCCAGGTCACCCAGGACGGGCAGGCCTACTGGGACACCCTCACCGCCCGGCTCGACTCCGGCACCGGCCTCGCCGACATCCAGGCCGTCGAGGTGGGCTACATCGCCCAGGCCACCAGCACGTACGCCGACAAGCTCGTCAACCTGGACACCACCCGCGGGGTCAACCCGCAGGCCTGGCTGCCCTGGAAGACCCAGCAGGCCACCACCGCCGCCGGCGCGCTGATCGGCCTGGGCACGGACGTCGGCCCGATGGCCGTCTGCTACCGCAAGGACCTCTTCAAGCAGGCGGGCCTGCCCACCGACCGGGCCGAGGTGGCCGCCCTCTGGCAGGGCGACTGGAGCCGCTTCCTGGAGGTCGGGCGCCGCTACCGGGACGCCGCACCGAAGGGGACGTCCTTCACCGACTCGGCCGGCGGCCTGTTCAACGCCGTGCTGTCGAGCGAGGCGCAGCAGTACTCGGACGCCTCCGGCAAGCTCAACTACCAGAACAGCCCCGGCGTCAAGAAGGCCTGGGACCTCGCCGCCCGCGCCGCGCAGGACAAGCTGACCGCCGGGCTCACCCAGTTCAAGGGCGAGTGGAACACCGGGTTCTTCCTGTCCAGGTTCGCCACCGTGGTCTGCCCGTCCTGGATGACCGGCGTCATCAGCAGCAACTCCGGCGACGGTGCCGCGGGGCAGTGGGACATCGCCCAGGCGCCCGCGGCCGGCAACTGGGGCGGCGCGTTCCTGACCGTCCCCAAGGCCGGCGGCCACCCGAAGGAGGCCGCCGAACTGGCCGCCTGGCTGACCGCGCCCGAGCAGCAGGCCAAGGTGTTCGCGAAGACCGGCAACCTGCCGTCCACGCTCGCCGGACTGAAGCAGCCCGCCGTCCAGGACGCCAAGCTGGACTACTTCGGTGACACGCCCGTCGGCCAGATCTACGCGGCTGCGGCCCAGTTCATCCAGCCCGCGCCGATCGGCAAGGACGACGGCACCGTGAAGACCGCCCTCACCAGGGACGGGCTGGAGGCCGTCGAGAAGGAGGGCGTCGACCCGAAGACGGCCTGGAACAACGCCGTCAAGCTGATCAAGGAGAAGACGGGCGGCTGAGCCCGCCTGCCGCGCCGCCGAGCCCGTCCCGCCGGCTCTCCAGGAAGGCCCGCTCCGCCGCGTTGCCCGCGAGCGTGACGGCCGCGCCGTAGGCCGCCGCCGCCTCCTCGGTGCGGCCCGACCGCCGCAGCAGGTCCGCGCGGACGGCGTGGAACACCTGGTAGCCGTCCAGCTCCAGCCCGTCGAGCACGGCGAGCGCCGCCCGCGGCCCCTCGACCTCGGCCAGCGCGACCGCGCGGTTGAGCGCCACCACCGGGCCGGGTGTGAGCGCCAGCAGCTGGTCGTAGAGCCGCAGGATCTGCTCCCAGTCGGTGTCGGCGGCGGTCGGCGCGTCGCTGTGCACCGCACCGATCGCCGCCTGGAGCTGGTAGGGCCCGGGGCGGCCGAGCCGCAGGCACTGCCGGACGAGCGCCTGTCCCTCGGCGGCCAGCTCGCCGTCCCAGCGGCCGCGGTCCTGGTCGGCGAGCAGGACGAGGGCGCCGTCGGCGGTGGTGCGGGCGGGCCGGCGGGCCTCGGTCAGCAGCATCAGTGCGAGCAGCCCGGTGACCTCCGGTTCGCCCGGCATCAGCCCGGCCAGCAGCCGGCCGAGGCGGACGGCCTCCGCGCAGAGGTCCGCGCGGACCAGCTGCGGGCCCGAGGTCGCGTGGTGGCCCTCGGTGAAGACCAGGTAGACGACGGCCAGCACGGCGCGCAGCCGGTCCGGCAGTTCGGACCCCTCCGGCACCCGGTAGGGAATCCCGGCGTCACGGATCTTGGCCTTCGCCCGGACCAGCCGCTGCGCCATCGTCGGCTCGGGCACCAGGAAGGCGTGCGCGATCTCCGCCGTGCCGAGCCCGCCGAGCAGCCGCAGGGTCAGCGCGACCTGGGCTGCGGGGGCGAGCGCCGGGTGGCAGCAGGTGAAGATCAGCCGGAGCCGGTCGTCCGGCACCGCTCCCCCACGGCCCGCCGGCTCGTCCGGCGCCAGCAGCAGGGCGGCCTCGGCCTGCCGGTCCGCCCGGGTGGCCTCCCGGCGCAGCCGGTCCAGGGCCTTGTTGCGGGCGGTGGTGATGATCCAGCCCGCGGGGCTGGGCGGCAGGCCGTTGGACGGCCAGTGCTGCACGGCGACGGCGAAGGCCTCCTGCACGGCCTCCTCGGCGAGGTCGATGTCACCGAAGCGGCGGACCAGGACGGCGACGGCCCGCCCGTACTCCTCGCGGAACACCCGCTCGACGCCCTGGGCGGTGGTGTCGTCGGCGGAGCCGGGCGGAGCGGGCCGGGACGGCTGGGCGGGCCGGTCTGGGGTCACGGCGCGGCTCAGCGGGGGCCCGGTACGGACGTCCAGCCCTGCCGGTGGAGCCGGTCGAAACCGTCCAGCAGCAGGTCCAGGGCGAACTCGAACTCGAACTGGTCGTCGCAGCTCCGCCCGACGGCGGACTCCCGGTCGTGGGCCGCCGCCCCCGCCAGTTCGGCGATACGGGGGTAGGCGGCGGCGAGTCCGTCGAGCCCGGCGGGCGGGGCGGCCTGCCCGGCGGCGCCCGAGTCGTCGAACAGCTCCTGGGTGAAGCCCATCAGCCGGCTGCCCATGGCGTGCATGACGTGATGGGTGAGATCGAGGGAGAAGCCGCCGTCGCGGAACGTCCCGATCATCGAGTCCAGGTACGCGAGCACGGCCGGGGTCGGGGCGGTCCGCGACTCGAGCACCCGGGACGCCCAGCGGTGGCGCAGCAGCACCTGCCGGGCGGAGAGGATCCGCCGGCGGACCGTGCTCCGCCAGTCGCGGCCGCCCGCCGGGGGCTCGATCTCCGCGACGACGGTGTCCACCATGCCGTCCAGGAGCTGTTCCTTGTTGGCCACGTGCTTGTACAGCGCCATCGGCACGACGCCCAGTTCCTGGGCGAGCCTGCGCATGCTGAGGGACTCGATCCCGGTGTCGTCGGCGAGCTCGACGGCGGCCCGCAGCACGCGGTCCCGGTTCAGCGGGACGCGACGCGCGGCCTCCGGTTGCTGGGCCATCGCGGCTCTCCTCTCCTGCTGTCCCTGTACCTGTCCCGCTTGACGAGTGTACGGCGTACGCCTACCGTGACCGCGAGGTGTACGCCGTACACCTGGGGAGCTGGCCGAGAGGTGCCGAGGATGAATCCGGACAGAAGGACCGCCATGGTCGCGGGCGTGTTGTTCCTGGTGACGGAGGTCGCCGCGATCGGCGGCCTCGTGCTCCAGCGCCCGGCCCTCGGCGCGGCGGGCCGGGTTCTGGGCCCCGGGGCCGAGAGCCGGGTGTTCCTGGGGGTGCTGTGCGAGGTGGTTCTGGTGGTCGCCGTCGTGGGAACCGGGGTGGCGCTGTACCCGGTCCTCAGGAGGCGGAGCGAGGGGCTGGCCCTCGGGTACGTCTGCGGCCGGCTGCTCGAAGCCGCCGTCATCACCGTGGGCATCCTCGGCGTCCTGTCGGTCGTGACCCTGCGGAGGGACCTGGCGGGAGCCGCCGACACCGCCCCCCTCGCCGCTGCCGTCCGGGGCCTGGTCGCCCTGCACGAGTGGACGTTCCTGCTCGGGCCGAACATCGCGCTGGGCCTGAACACCCTGCTGCTGGCGTACCTGATGTACCGCACGGGGCTGGTGCCCCGCTTCGTCGCCGTGCTGGGGCTGGTCGGGGGCCCGCTGATCTGCGCCTCGGCCGTCGCCGTGATGTTCGGCCTCTATCCGCAGCTCTCCGGGCCGGGGTCGGCCGCGGCCGTGCCGGTGTTCGCGTGGGAGGTGGCGCTCGCCGCCCGGCTGGTGACCAGGGGGTTCGAGCCGTCCACCGCCCGCGCCGCGCACACCGGCCGGGTCGCGCCGGCCCCGCAGCACTGAGCCCGGGCCGGGCCGCTCAGAACTCGGGCTCGCCCTGGAACGGCCGGACCTCGATCGGGAGGGTGGTCGCCTCGGCGGCCCGGCGGGCCCAGCCGAGGGCGGCGTCCAGGTCGGGCGCCCTGATCACCCAGAACCCGCCGAGGTGCTCCTTCCCCTCCGCGTACGGGCCGTCGGTGGTGAGCGCCTCGCCACCGCTCACCCGTACCACGGTGGCCGTCGCGGCGGGGTGCAGCCCGCCGGTGAAGACCCACGCGCCGGCCGCCCTGATCTCCTGGTTGAGGGTGTCGAGGTCGCGCATCACCTTCTCCAGCAGGCCGGGCGGGGGCGTCCCGCCGTCGGGCTGGTAGATGCTCAGCAGGTAGTGCCTCATCGGAATCCTCCTCCGTCGTCACCGGCTCCGGGCCGGCCTCTCACCCTCTACACGAACGGCGGACGCCCGGATCGACACCCGGCCCGGATTCCCCTGCGGATTGCCCCGATCGGCCCCCGGCGGGCTCAGCCGCTGCGCGGTACGTAGTACGGGCGGTGGTGGGCGGCGACCGGGGCCGACTGGTACGTCCAGACACCGGCGGCGGGCGCGCCGCCGATCAGGGTGGTCAGGTCGGCACCCGACTCGGCGGCGGTGTCGTGCACGCGCAGGCGGACCCGGTCGGCGGTGGAGCGGTCCAGGGCGTGGTGGCGGTAGGGGTGGTGGACGTACATCGGGCCGGCCAGCGGGCGCCCGGCGCCGTCCACGCCGTAGCCGACGACGGGCGTGCTGTCGACCGGGGTCCGGCCGAGCCCGGCCAGGTCCGCCTCGAACGAGAACAGCCGGTGCTCGTCGCGCTCGATGCCGTCCCCGGTGGGGTCGAGGGCGGCCTGCCCGCAGCTGACGGACCAGCTCTCGCCCGGCGGGCCGTTGGGCGAGGGCATCGCCGCCTCGAACCAGGCCGGGTACTTGGGCTCGCCGTACAGCTCGGTGCCGGCCCGGATCGCGAGCGGGTTGTCGCACAGGACGTGCAGCCGGGCGATGCCGAGCAGCTTGGTCTGGTCCCAGCCGTGGGCGAACTGCTCGTAGGTCAGGCGGGCGAGGTGGCCCGCGCCCGCCGTCGGGTGGGCGATGACGCTGATCTCGATCTCCTGGGTGATGCCGCCGCCGTTCGGGTACTGGGCGAAGTACAGCTGGTAGTTGAGGGTCACGCAGGCCCGGCCGCCGAAGTCCGCGGCGGTGAGGTCGGGGTGGCGTTCGGCGAGCAGCCGGCGGGCGGGCTCCGGGTCGACCAGGTAGTCGAGGCCGATGTTGTGCAGGGCGCCGTAGTGGAACGGCAGTCGGTAGGGCGCGGCAACCGGCGGCAGGGCCCGGGCTGCGGTCATCGGGTCGGCGGTCATCGGGTCGGCGTCTCCTCGGCGGGCTGCGGGCGGGCTGGGGCGGCGAGCGTGGCGGGCGCGTGCAGGGCGGTCAGGTCGCGGTGGATCTGCTCGGCGCTGCGCAGGGCGAGGGCGGCCATGGTGAGCGTCGGGTTGGAGGTGCCGAGGGACGGCATGCTGCCGCAGCCCACCGCGTAGAGGTTGGGGTGGTCCCAGCAGCGCTGCCAGGAGTCGACGACGGAGTCGGCCGGGCCGCTGCCCATCACATGGGTGCCCGCGCCGTGGCCGGCGCCGCGGTAGGCGTAGGGGCGGCCCGCGTGCTCGAACCAGCCCGGCTGGCCGGGGCCCGGCTCGTAGCGGGTGTGGTCCTCGGCGCCGAGCAGGGCGAAGATCTGGCCGGAGACGGCAGCGGCCGCCGCCATCCCGTCCTTGACGTGGTCCGACAGGTCGTAGGTGATGACGGGGCGGGGGTTGCCCAGCCGGTCGGGGCGGCCGTGGTCGAGGGTGACGCGGTTGGCCGGGTCCGCGCTCTGCTCCAGCTCGAACTGGAGGGCGAACTGCCGTCCGATCCGGTCCCCGACCACCTGCCGCAGCTCCTTGCCGAACAGGCCCCGGCCGCCCGGCGCCGCCGGGCCCGCACCGGCGAGCAGCGCGGCGACCTCGCGGCCGGGCGGGCCGGCGGCCCAGACCCAGCCCCAGTTGCCGATCTCGATCCGGAACGGCGCCCGCGCGGCGCGGGCCGGCCCGAAGCGGAAGCCCTCCACGCCGGAGGTGGAGCCGGGGCCGCGGTACGGGCCGACCTGCTCGGGCATCAGGCCCCAGGTCAGCAGCACCGGGTGGTCCATCAGGTTGCGGCCCACCTGGTCGCTGGAGTTGGCCAGGCCGGAGGCGAGCAGCAGCCGGGCGTTCTCGATCGCGTGCGCGGCCAGCACCACCACGTCGGCGTACGCGGTGGCCGGTGCCGGCCCGGGGCGGCTGCGGTACTCGACGCCGGTGACCCGCCCGCCCGCGTCGGCGAGGACCCTGCCGACCACGGCGCCGGTGCGCAGCGTCACGCCCGGCCCCCAGCGGGCCTGGGTGCGCAGCGGCGTGTACTTCGCCCCGGTCGGGCAGACCGGGATGCAGCTCGCGCTGCCCCGGCAGGCCGGGCCGTGCTCGGCGGTGGCCGTGGTGTTGCGGGCCTGCGGGGTGCGCACCACCCGCAGGGTGGTCGGGCCGGGCTCGCCCGGATCCCGGGCGGGCCGGCCGTCGATCCGCCCGGCGACGACGCGGTCGAGGTGGCTGGGCGGGGTCGGCCGGTGCGGGAACCGGTAGCCGTCGGGGAAGGGCAGCCCGACCTGCTCCCGCTGCTCGTCGGTGTCGGCGGCCACTCCGGTCTCGAGTTCGGCCGCCCGGTAGTACGGCTCCAGGTCCTGGTAGCCGATCGGCCAGTTGCGGCCGTACCCGAGGTCGGCGGTCCGGAAGTCCTCGGGGTGCATGCGCGGGGTGAGGCCCGTCCAGGCCGTCCCGGTACCGCCGTTGACCCGCAGGTAGCCGCTGGCGTAGGGCAGCGGGCCGTTCTGGAGGAGGTGCCCGTCGGCCCGGTAGCCGCCGCCCGGCAGCCCGGTCAGGTCGGTCACGTCCGGGGACGGCGCCCAGGGGTCCGGCGCGAGCGCCGAGCCCGGCACCTTCACCGGCGCCGCCAGGAACCGCCGCACCGCGGCCGCGTGCTCCCCCGCCGGATCGCCGCCGCCCGCCCCGGCCTCCAGTACCAGGACGCGCCGGCCCCGCTGCCCCAGCTGTCCGGCCAGCAGTGACCCGGCGACGCCCGCGCCCACCACGATCACGTCGAACCGCTCGGGCGCCGTCACCGCCGGCCCCCGGCCAGGTCGCCGGCGGGCGGCCGCGCCCAGGAGCCCTGGCCCGGCTGCCGGCTGCCCGGCGCGTGCCCGCCGAACGTGCGCCAGAGCAGCCCGCCGGCGTAGGCCCGCGCGGGGTCGCCCGCGGGACCGTCGCCGGCGGCGGGGCCGAGTGCGGACCGGGCGGCGGGCGACAGCTCCGGCCACTCGCCGGCGTACCAGAGCAGGCACAGGGCCCGCGCGAGCTCGCCGAGCACCTCGTCGCCCGTCCCGCCCGGATCGCCGCCGGCCGCCGCGAGGGCGCCGAGCAGGCGGGCGCAGTGCTCGCCGCCGATCTGTCCGAGCAGGGTCGCCCAGTGCGCCGGCGCCATCCCGTCGGCCGTCAGCTCGGCCTCGTCGAAGCCCGTCAGCAGGGCCGAGACGGCGACGAACTCCGCCGGCTGCGCGCTGTGGGCGGCGGCCGCGCCGTCGTCCGTACCGTTCATCGGATCCCCTCGTCCAGCTGCCCCGCGGCGTGCCGTGCGCACACCGCAGCGATCTTTACCGCGGGCCCGACGCGTTCATGCCCGGCCGCCCGCCGCGCCGCCGGGCGCCCGCAGTGCGGTGGCGGCCCGCACGCCGGGGGCGCACGACGGCGCGGCGTTGTCGGCGGTGCCCGCTACGGTGCCGGCATGGGCATCTATCTGGTGAGCGTCGACGCCGACGAGTGGTCCGGCGAGGACGAGGGCGGCCTGGGCGAGGTCGCTGCGGCGCTGAACGCGGAGCTGGCCGGGCGCGGGCTCGGACCGTACGCCTCGGTGCCCCGGGAGAGCGCGTTCGTCCGCGGGGCCGGGCAGTGTTTCGAGGAGAAGCTCGTCCCTCCCATGGACGGCTTCCTGGCCCTGTGCCGGAGGTTCCTGTCCGTGGACGAGACGGAGGACCTCTGCGGGTGGACGGTCCTCGTCCCGGTGGCGCTGGGCGAGCCGGTCGTCCTGCCCGTCCCGTCCGCCCACGACGAGGCCACCACCGTCGCCGGCGCCCCGCGCGCACTGGCCGCCGCCGAGAAGCTGGCCGCGGCGGTCGGCCTGCCCGACGGCGTGCCCGTCGCCTGCGACAACCTCGACCTGACGACGTGGTTCCTGGACGGCTCGGCCGAGCAGGCGGCCGCCGCCCGGCCCGGGCCGTGGAGCGAGGACCTGGACGCGGCCTTCTACACCGCGCTGTACCTCCGGGCGGCCCAGCACAGCCTGCGGCGCGGCTGCCCCGTCCGCTACAGCTGACGGGCGGCGGTCAGCCCCCGGCGCCCGGCAGCCGGAATCCCGCCAGGATCTGCTCGGCCGCCAGGGTCGCCGTCAGGCGGCCCTCCCGGACCTCCTGTTCGAGGCCCGGGGTGATCCGGCGGACCTCGGGGTGCTCGCGCAGCCGGGAGAGCAGCTGGTCGTGGACCATCGCCCAGACCCAGTCGACCTGCTGTTCGCGGCGCTTGGCCTCCAGTGCGCCGGTCGCGTCGAGGATCTGCCGGTGCTGCTGGAGCCGCTCCCAGAGCACGTCCAGTCCGGTGCCGCCCAGGCCGCTGCAGGTGAGTACGGGTGGTGTCCAGGCGGCGTCGGGTGCCTGGAGCAGGCGTAGTGCGCCGGTGAGTTCGCGGGCGGCGGTTTTGGCGTCGAGTTCGTGGGGGCCGTCGGCCTTGTTGACGGCGACGATGTCGGCGAGTT
>NZ_JBHUWW010000110.1:0-31203 GCF_042669755.1 Kitasatospora sp. NPDC057223
CCGGGCCCGCCGCCCGCTGCCACCGCGGTCGGCGGGCCTTCGTGCTGCCCGTCCGGCCTCCGCCTTTCCGTTCGAATCTCATCAGGAGATACGGAAACATCCGAACTGCGAGACGGGAATGTCGGAGCGGGGCCGGGAATCTATACGATGAGCCCATGCGTTCCGTCGATGTGAGCACTCAGGCACCGGGCACCCGCCTCGTGGCGCGCCTGCACGTCGACCTGTGCCGGCTCGCCAGCGCGATCTGTCCCGGTACATCCGACGGCTCCCGCTGAGCCACTGCCCGCCCCGGTCCGCGGCCTGCCGCCGCTCCCCGGGGCCACGCCCTGCCGCGCCCCTGCGGCCCACCCACGTCACCTGCACAGGAGCGCACTCATGGCCATCGAGGTCCGCATCCCGACCATCCTCCGCACCTACACCGACGGCGCCAAGGCCGTCGAGGGCAACGGCGGCAACCTCGCCGAGCTCATCGCCGACCTCGACGCCCGCCACCCCGGCATCGCCGCCCGGCTGCTGGAGGGCGGCGACCTGCGCCGCTTCGTGAACGTCTACCTGAACGACGAGGACGTGCGCTTCCTGGAGGGCATCTCCACCGCGGTGGCCGACGGCGACAGCGTCACCATCCTCCCCGCCGTGGCCGGCGGCGCCCGCTAGCAGCGTGACCCCTTCCCGCCCCGGGTAACGTCGGGGCGGGAAGGGCTGTCACCGCCCGCCGCCACCGCCCGTCACCACCGCACCCTCACCCCTCACCCCTCGCCGCACCCGCCCGTTGCCGGAGGCCTCCCTTGCGTTACGACAGCCCGCTCGAAGCCGTCGGCAACACCCCGCTGGTCCGCCTGCCCCGAATCTCGGCGGCCCTGCCGGGCAACGAGGACGGGCAGGTCACCCTCTGGGCCAAGCTGGAGGACCGCAACCCGACCGGCTCCATCAAGGACCGCCCGGCCCTGCACATGATCGAGCGGGCCGAGGCCGACGGGCGGCTCACCCCGGGCTGCACCATCCTGGAGCCCACCAGCGGCAACACCGGCATCTCGCTCGCCATGGCGGCCAAGCTCAAGGGCTACCGAATGGTCTGCGTGATGCCGGAGAACACCAGCGAGGAGCGCCGCGAGCTGCTGCGCATGTGGGGCGCCGAGATCATCGCCTCGCCCGCCGCCGGCGGCTCCAACACCGCGGTGCGGATCGCCAAGGAGATCTCCGCCGAGCACCCCGACTGGGTGATGCTCTACCAGTACGGCAACCCCGACAACGCGGGCGCGCACTACGCCACCACCGGCCCCGAGATCCTCGCCGACCTGCCGACCGTCACCCACTTCGTGGCGGGCCTCGGCACCACCGGCACCCTGATGGGCGTCGGGCGCTTCCTGCGCGAGAGGGTCCCCGGCGTGCAGATCGTCGCCGCCGAGCCGCGTTACGACGACCTGGTGTACGGCCTGCGCAACCTCGACGAGGGCTTCGTCCCCGAGCTGTACGACGCCGAGGTGCTCACCACCCGGTTCAGTGTGGGTTCCGCCGACGCCGTCCGCCGCACCCGCGAACTCCTCCAGCAGGAGGGCATCTTCGCGGGCGTCTCGACCGGTGCGATCCTGCACGCCGCCGTCGGTGCGGGCCGCAAGGCCGCCGCGGCCGGCGAGCGCGCCGACGTGGTCTTCGTGGTCGCCGACGGCGGCTGGAAGTACCTCTCCACCGGCATCTACACCGCCGCGAGCACCGAGGACGCCGTCGAGGCCCTCCAGGGCCAGCTCTGGGCCTGACGGGCCCGGCCGGACACCGGGTCGGCCGACGAGCCCGGTGTCCAGCGTGATCCCGAACGGCTCGGGCAGCTCGACGGCCTTCCCGACCGGCACCGACAGCGACTCGCGGTAGCAGCCGTGCTCCGGGGTCCGGTAGGGCGTGACGGTCGGCCCGGCCTCGGCGAACGCGTCAGCAGGTAGGCCGGTACGCCCGCGTGGGCGTGGCCCCGGAGCTTCTTCGTTTCTCCTACGTCCGTGGCCGCCGTGTCCAGCATGCTGGCGGAGGGCGGGCCGGTCCATCGGTGCGCGTTCACCCGTTCGGGGGGCGTACGTTCAGGTCCGGGCGCGTTCGGGTCCGGCCGGGGTCAGGCCTTGCCGCGTGCGGCGGCGGTGCGTGCCCAGGTGCGGCCGTCGGCCTCGCCGACCCGGCGGCGGAAGTCGCGCAGCGGGACCTCCCGCAGTTCGTCGGTCTCCAGCCAGCTGGTGCGGCCCTGGCGGTCGCCGACCGCGCCGGGCGGGAGGGCGAGAACGCCGGGGCGTTCGGCGTGGTGCTTGCTGGTGATCTTGGCGACGGTGGCCGACCGGCCGTTCACCTTCAGCACCAGGCAGGGCCGGTCCTTGGCGCCGGGCCCGTCCTCGAACGGGACTTCGGCCCACCAGATCTCCCGCGGCCGGGGCGGGGAGCCCTTGCGGGGCGGGCGCGGCCCGGGCCGCCCCGGCCGGGTGGGCGCCGGGCGCTGCCGCGCCCTGCGGGCGAGCGCTCCGGCCAGGGCGGCCAGGACCGCGACCACCGCCACCGCTGCGACCACCCAGTACCCGTTCATGGGCCCGACCGTACCCGGCCCGCAATCGCCCCCACCACTGTGACCGCGGTGACAGCCGGGTATTTGTCCGTTCCGTGCTGCCGATTCGTCACGAATCTGTCACTGCGTCCGTTCTGCACCCGTGCCGGCGGCCGGGCCCGAAAGGCTGGGCGGGCAGCCGAGGCCAGCCTCGGTGTCCCCCTCCGGAGGCGCCCCATGAGCCAGCCCAGCACCGACCTGTGGTCGTACGCCGAGATCGCCCGCCACATCAACGTCCAGCCCGAGACCGTCCGCAACTACCGCCGGCACGGGCTGCTGCCCGAACCCGACGCGCACGACGGCGCCGGGCATCCGCGCTGGTACGCCGGCACCATCAGGGCCTGGGCGCGCGGCCGGCCCCGTCACCGCTGACCCGCGCCCGCCCGCCCCGCGGCCTGCCCCGCGCTCCGGCTTTCGCGCCCCCGTCCCCGCAGCGTTCTGGTGATTCCAGCCACAGCGCGGCACGGAGACGGGGGCAAAGTGCCGTCCCGCCCTTACTCTCGACACGCGAACGCAGCGCTACCGACCGGTGTACCGGCCGGTAGGAACCGGCCCCGGCCGGGACGGCATCAGCGGAACGGCCAGGACCAGGACAGGCATGACCAACAGCAGCCAGGACGTGTCGGGGCGGAGGGGCTCGGTATGAAACTGACCGTGGTGGGGTGTTCGGGAAGCTTCCCGTCCACCGAATCGCCGTGCTCCAGCTACCTCGTGGAGGCCGACGGCTACCGCCTCGTGCTCGACCTCGGCAACGGCGCGCTCGGCGCCCTGCAGAACTACTGCGGCCTGTACGACGTCGACGCCGTCCTGCTCAGCCACCTGCACGCCGACCACTGCATCGACCTCTGCGCCTACTGGGTCGCCCGCAACTACCGCGCCGAGGGCTGCCCCGACCTGCTGCCGGTGTACGGGCCGCCGGGCACCGCCGAGCGCCTCGCCCGCGCCTACGACATGCCCGAGGAGCCCGGTATGCGCGAGGTCTTCGGGTTCCGCACCCTGAGCCCCGGCAGCTTCGACCTCGGCCCGCTGCGCGTCACGGTCGCCCGGGTCAACCACCCGGTCGACGCCTTCGCCTTCCGCGTCGAGCACCAGGGCCGCTCGCTGGTGTACTCGGGCGACACCGGGGAGTGCGCCGAGCTGGTCGAGCTCGCCCGGGACACCGACCTGTTCCTCTGCGAGGCCGCCTACGTGGACGGCCGCGACACCTACCAGGCCGTCCATCTCAACGGCCGGGAGGCCGGCGAGCACGCCGCCGCCGCCGGCGCCCGCCGCCTCGTCCTCACCCACATCCCGCCGTGGACGGACGCGGAACACAACCGCCGGGACGCCGCCGCCGCCTACGCCGGCCCGGTCGAGGTGGCGAAGCCCGGCGCGGTGTACGAGATCTGACCCGGTCGGCGGGCGTTCGCGGGACTCCGAAAAGTTCTGCATCCAGCTGCAACCACCCGCGCCCCCACGCGTCCATATGAGTGAGCGGCAGGAAAGCCGCACCCAGCCGCCGGGCCCACGGGCCCGCCGCCGGCACCCAATCACTCGTCAGACATGTTCTGTGCTGCCCGGACACGGCTCCTCGCCTGTCCGGGCGCCTCCAGGGGGATCACCATGCTTCAGACCAACCGCGCCCTGCGCCGGGCCCGCCGTGTCGTCCCGGCCGCCGTCCTCACCGCCGGGCTGCTCGCCGGTGGCGCGGTCACCGCAGCCCCGGCGTCCGCCGGTACGGCGCCGCTGACCCTGACCGTGCAGCCGCCGTCCTCGATCGGCGCCGCGGGCGGGCCGGTGGAGTTCACCGAGACCATCGCCAACCCGGGCGGCACGGGCTGGGCCGTGGTGCTCCAGCTCACCGCCGAGACCGCGTCCGGGGCCGGGCCCGACTTCATCGGCATCGAGACCCGCAACGAGCTGAACGGCCGGTGGGAGGTGGTGCCGGTGACGCTCCACCACGAACAGGACAAGGACGTCTTCTCGGCCGAGGTGATCGGGAAGATCATGGTGCCGGCGGGGGAGAAGACGGACGTCCACCTGCGCATCGGCGCTCCGCTGGGCAAGCCGCACGCCGGTGCGACCAACGGCGGAGTCGGCCCGGCCGTCACCCTCCGCTCGGAGGTCAAGGGCTGGTGGCAGGACCTCCCGGTCGAGCCGGCCGTACGGGACACCAGCACCATCGAGGTGGGCGCCGTCTCCAACGAGCTCGCCGGAGTCCCGGCCGGGGCCGTCGCGGGCGGTGCGCCGGTCGAGTTCGACGTGCTGCTCAGGAACCCGACGCGGTCCGCCTACACCAACCTCGGCAACGTCCTGTTCGCGGACAGGCACGCCAAGGTCGAGGTCCGCCGTGCCGACGGCACCTGGGCCGCCCTGCCCGCGGTCGACGTGCCCGACGAGGCGGCCGGCCCCGCGGGCTTCTACCTGGACGGCCGCGACTCCTCCCTCGCGCCCGCCACCACGCGGACCGAGCGGGTGCGGATCAGCTACCCCGCAGGCACCCCGGGCACCGCCGGCGAGCTCCGGCCCTGCGTCTTCGTCAACGAGACCGAGAAGGAGGCGTTCCGGGGCACCACCTTCTGCTCGCAGGGTGCCACCGTCGCGATCACCGAGGCCGCCGCCCCGAAGCCCACCACCCCGGCCCCGGCCAGGACCTCCGCCACTCCGGCGCCGCCGTCCGCCGCCGCCCCGTCCGTCCCGGCCGCCAGGGCTGCCGCCGCCACCTCCGCCGCGGCCGCGGCCGTCCCCGTCACCAGTGCCCCGCCGAGCACGCCCGCCCCCGCCCCCGCCGCGGCCGCGGCCGCCGATCCGGCACCGGCCGGCCGGCTGGCGGTCACCGGCTCCGACGGCGGCCGTACCGGCCTCCTCGCGGGCCTCGCCGTCCTCCTGATCGGCGTGGGCGTCGCGGCGTTCGCCGTGGTCCGGCGCCGGCGTACGGGCGCCGCCGGGTGAGCGGCCGTCCGCCCGGTCAGTCCACCGGGGTCAGCCACCCCCGGTAGCGCGGCTCGGCGCCCGACACCGCGGCTCGGTAGAGCTCCCGCAGTCGCACCGTCAACGGGCCGGGTGCGGCCGGGAGTTCACGGTCATCGAGGGATCGCACCGGCACCACGCCGGCCGCTGTGCCGGAGATGAACACCTCGTCCGCCGCGTACAGGTCGGAGCGCAGCAGGTTCTCTACCCGCACCTCCACGCCCAGGTCCCGGGCCAGCGTGAGCAGGGTGTCCTGGGTGATGCCCTCCAGCGCGCCCGCGCTCGCCGGCGGTGTCCGCAGCACGCCCCCGCGGACCGCGAACACGTTCTCCGCGCTGCACTCGCTCACGAAGCCGTCCGGTCCCAGCAGCAGTGCCTCGTCGTACCCCGCGTCCGTCGCCTCGCGCCGCGCCAGCACGGAGTTGAGGTAGGGCCCGGTGGCCTTCGCGGCGTTCGGCACGGAGTTCGGCCCGGTCCGCTGCCAACTGCTGGTCTTCACCCGCACCGACTCGTCCTCGGTGTCCAGCGCCGACAGCCAGTCCCAGCTCGCGATCACGGTCGAGACGGGCGAGGAGCGCATGTCCAGCCCCATCGATCCGTACCCGAGGAAGGCGAAGTGCCGCAGATAGCAGGACCGGTGGCCGTTGGTGCGCACCAGGTCCAGGGTGCCCTTGGCCAACTCGTCGGCGCTGTACGGCAGATCGATCCGCAGCATCCGCGCGCTGCGCTCCAGCCGCAGCAGGTGGTCGGTCAGCCGGAACACCGCCGGGCCGTCGGCGGTCGCGAACACCCGGGTGCCCTCCAGCACTCCCGTGCCGTAGTGCAGGCCGTGTGTCAGGACGTGGACCTGCGCCTGCTGCCAGGGCACCAGTGCGCCGTCCATCCAGATCGTGGAAGCTTCGGGGAGAGACATGCGCCCATCCTGTCCGCGCCCGGCGCCGCAGGTCAGGGCATGGGCGCTGCCGGAACCGGCCATGACCGGGAGCGGCCGCCGTCTCACCGGCCGGAATGCCGGCCTGCCCCGGCGCGCCCGTCGGTAGCGTTCCCCGGATGGACCGGCCGGACGGCAACCCAGCATCCCGCGGCGACGCCGCCCAGCTGTACGCGCGGCTGCTCGCCGACCCCGGCCTGCGGCCCGCGCCGCCCGGCTGGGACGGCGCCCGGCTCGCCGCCGCCGAGGCCGAACTGCGCACCCTCGGCCTGCTCGGGCCCGCCGGTACCGGCCCCGCGGCCGTCTCCGTCGACACCGCCGTCCGCCAGCTGCTGCTCGACGCGGACGAACAGATCACCGCCCTGTTCGAGGCCGTCCGCCGCACCCGCGACAGCGTGGAGCACCTGCACACCCGCTACCTGCCCGAGCAGCAGCGCCACCAGGCCGGCGCCGCCCACGAGCCCGTCCGGGGCGCGGCCCGGATCGCCGCCCTGCTGGAGGACGCCGCCCGCGGCGCCCGCACCGAGGCCCTCTCGCTGCGCCCCGGCGAGGACGACTCCGGGGCCGCGCTGGCCGGCAAGCTCGCCCGCGAGCGGATCGCCCTCGCCCACGGCGTCGCGATGCGCACCGTCTACCCGGCGGCGGCCCTGCGGCGCCCCGCCGTCCTCGCCCACCTGCGGGAGCTCACCGCCGCCGGCGCCCACATCCGGGTCGCCCACACCCTCCCGCTCCGGCTGATCGCCGTCGACGCCCGGCTGGCCATCCTCCCCGCTCCGCCCGCGGGCGCGGCCGGGCCGGAGGCCGCCGCGGTCGTCGTCCGCGATCCCGCGATGGTCGCGATGATCCGCGAGCTGTTCGAGTACTTCTGGGCCGGCGCCTGGGCCCCGCCCGAACTCCACCCCCGGGGCCGGCCGGCCGAGGGGGCGGGCGACCGCCACCGCGAGGTGCTGCGCCTGCTCGCCGCCGGGCTGACCGACGCCGCCATCGCCCGCAAGCTGGAGGTGTCCGAGCGCACCGTGCGGCGGCTGGTCGCCGAGCTGATCGCCGACCTGGGGGCGGAGAGCCGCTTCCAGGCCGGCGTGCACGCGGCCCGCCTGGGCCGTCTCTAGGCGCCGCCCTGTCCGAAGGCTCAGCGCTCCCCGGGGGACGGCAGCCCGAGGTGTTCGCGCAGCGTCGTCCCCGCGTACTCGGTGCGGAACACCCCGCGCTCCTGGAGCAGCGGCACCACCTGGTCGACGAAGTCGTCCAGCCCGTTCGGCGTCAGGTGCGGCACCAGGATGAACCCGTCCGCCGCATCCCCCTGGACGTACGCGTTGATCCGCTCCGCCACCGTGGCCGGCGTCCCGATGAACGACTGCCGCCCGGTCACCTCGATCACCAGTTCACGGCTCGTCAGCTTCTTCTCCTCGGCGACCGCGCGCCACCTGGCGGCGATCTCCAGCGGATCGCCGATCCTGGTCCGGCCCTGCACCAGCGCACTGTCCGGGACGGGGTCGGCCGTCGGCAGCGGTCCGTCCGGGTCGTGGTCGGACAGGTCGACGCCCCAGACCTGCTCCAGGTAGGCGAGCGCCGTGCGCGGCCCGACCTGGGCCCGGCGGATCTCGGTGGCCCGCTCCTGCGCCTCGGCGTCGGTGTCACCCAGGACGTACGTCACGCCGGGCATGATCTTCAGCTCGTCCGGCTTGCGCCCGTAGGCGGCGAGGCGCCGCTTCACGTCGGCGTGGAACGCCTGCCCGGCCTCCAGGGTGTGGTGCCGGCTGAAGACGACGTCCGCCGCCGAGGCGGCGAACTCGCGGCCCTCGTCGGAGTCCCCGGCCTGGATCACGACCGGCTGCCCCTGCGGGGAGCGCGGCAGCGACAGGGCGCCGGTGACGTCGAAGTGCTGCCCGCTGTGGCGCACCTCCTGCCCGTCCGCGTCCCAGAACTCGCGGGCCAGTTCGACGAACTCGGCCGCCCGGGTGTACCGGTCGGCCTTGTCGAGGTAGCCGCCGCGCCGGAAGTTCTCGCCGGTGAACGCGTCGGAGGAGGTCACCACGTTCCAGGCGGCCCGGCCGCCCGACAGGTGGTCGAGCGAGGCGAAGCGTCGCGCCAGCTCGTACGGCTCGTTGAAGGTGGCGTTCACGGTGGCCGCGAGCCCCAGCCGCGAGGTGACCGCCGCGAGTGCGTTCAGCACGGTGATCGACTCCGGCCGGCCCACCACGTCCAGGTCGTGGATCCGCCCGTTCACCTCCCGCAGCCGCAGCCCCTCGGCCAGGAAGAAGAAGTCGAACCGCCCGCGTTCGGCGGTCTGCGCGAGCTGCCGGAACGAGGAGAACTCGATCTGGCTGCGCGACTGCGGGTCGGTCCACACGGTGGTGTTGTTAACGCCGGGGAAGTGCGCGGCGAGGTGGATCTGCTTCAGCGGACGGTCCGTCATCGGGTCACCTCGGCGGTCACGGGAGCGGGAGCGGTGGTCGCGGCGGCGGCAGCGGCGGCTGCGGTCGCGGCGGGGGAGTAGCGGCTGACCGGCCGGTCCAGCCCGAGGTGCTCGCGCAGGGTGCGGCCCGCGTACGCCTCGCGCAGCAGCCCGCGCTCGCGCAGGGCCGGCGCGACGTCCCGGGCGAACGCGGCCAGGTCGCGGACGGGATCGGCCGGCACCAGGTGGAAGCCGTCCACCCCCCGGGCCCCGGCGATCCGCTCCGTCAGGGCCCGTGCCGCGGCCTCGTCCGGGAGCGCCACCTCGATGCGGGCCAGTACCCGCAGCAGCTCCCCGGCGTCCAGCCGCAGCGCGCCGGCCGCGATCCGGGCGGCCTCCTGGTCCGGCTCGTCCAGCAGGACGACGTCGGCGTGCCGGACGACCAGGTCGCGCTTCTCCGGCAGGTCGTCGGCGGTCAGCGCGACCACCACGACCGGGCGGCCCTGCGGCGGCCTCGGGGTGATGGACGGGCCGCGCACCGAGAAGTGCGGTCCCTCGAAGTCGATGTAGTGCAGCCGGTCGCGGTCGATGAAGCGGCCGGTGGCGACGTCGCGGATCTCGGCGTCGTCCTCCCAGCTGTCCCAGAGCCGGGCGGCGACCTCGACGGCGTCCGAGGCCTCCGCCCACAGGGCGGCGGCGGGTGCGGCGGCGCGGCGTCCGAACGCTCCGGCCTCGGCCTCGGTGGTGGAGACGCCGATCTGCCAGCCGGCCCGGCCCTCGCTCACCCAGTCCAGCGTGTTGACGGAGATCGAGGTGTGGAAGGGCTCGGTGTGGGTGGTGGTGACGACCGGGACCAGTCCGACCCGGCGGGTCTCCGGGGCGACCCGGGCGAGGACGGCGAGGGCGTCCGGCCGGTGCGGCGCGGCGGCGAAGGAGTCGTCGAGGGTGACGAAGTCCAGGGTGGCCTGTTCGGCGCTGCGGGCGAGCGCGGTGTAGTGGGCGGCGGTGACGTGTCCGGGGCTGTCGAGGGCAGCGGAGAAATGCAACTGGCGGGGCATGGGCAGGCCTTGGTTTCCTCGTGCGGGTACGCGAACGGGGCCCTTGCGGGCGACACGGGCTTGCTGGTGCGGGAAGGGCCGGGCGGGGCGTCAGCCGGGCAGCCGCGGGGAACGGGTCAGGCGCGACACGCCGCGGACCACACGCGACCGAAGTCGATGTGGCTGCGGGTGACCAGAATGCGCGGGACGTTCACCGCCCCAGTTGACCAGCGCCGATGCCGATTCGTCAACCACCGTCCGCAGACCGGCCCCGGGCCCGGCGGGCGGCCCGGACACGCGAACGCCCCGCCCCGCCGCTCGGGCAGCGAGCGGCGGGGCGGGGCGAGGGCGGGGGTGCGGGCGTCAGGCCTTGGTGACGTCCTCGATCTCGTCGTCGTCCTCGCGACCGGGGGTCTTGAGGTCGAAGCGGGCGATCGCGAAGCGGAAGAGGAAGTAGTACAGCGCCGCGAAGACCAGGCCGATCGGGATGATCAGCCACGGGTTGCTGGCCTTGCTCCAGGCGAGCCCCGCGTCGATCAGGCCGGCCGAGAAGGTGAAGCCCAGGTGCACCCCGAGTGCCCAGGTGACGGCCATCGACACGGCGGTGAGGACGGCGTGGATGACGTAGAGCGCGGGGGCGATGAAGACGAAGGCGAACTCGATCGGCTCGGTGACACCGGTGACGAAGGAGGTCAGCGCCAGCGACATCATCATGCCCATCACGGCCTTGCGGCGGTGCGGCTTGGCGGCGTGGGCGATGGCGAGCGCGGCGGCGGGCAGCGCGAACATCATGATCGGGTAGAAGCCCGAGGTGAACTGTCCGGCCGTCGGGTCGCCGGCGAAGTAGCGGTGGATGTCACCGTGCACGACGGTGCCGTCGGGCTGGGTGAAGTCGCCGGTCTGGAACCAGGCGTACGAGTTGACGAACTGGTGCATGCCGATGGGCAGCAGCGCGCGGTTGGCCAGGCCGAAGGCACCCGCACCGAGTGCGCCGGCGCCGATCAGGGTGTCGTTCAGGCTCTTGATGGCGTCGCCGACCGGGCCCCAGAGGAGCGCGAAGGCGACACCGACGGCGGTGCCGACGAAGGCCATGATGATCGGGACGAGGCGGCGGCCGTTGAAGAAGCCGAGCCAGTCGACCAGCTTGGTGCGGTGGTAGCGCTGCCACAGCACGGCGCTGAGCAGACCGATCACGATGCCGCCGAGGACGCCCGGATCCTGGTAGGTGGCCGCTACGTCCTTGCCGGGGAGGATCTGGTACTCGGTGACCGGGAAGGCCGTCAGCACGTTCTTGTAGACGAGGAAGCCGACCAGCGCGGCGAGGGCCGTCGAGCCGTCCGCCTTCTTGGCGAAGCCGATCGCGATGCCCACCGCGAACAGCAGCGGAAGGTTCGCGAACACCGCGTCACCCGCGGTGGCGAACACCGTGGCGACCTTGCCCCAGCCCAGACCGTCCTTGCCGAAGACGTCGTCCTGGCCGAGCCGGACCAGCAGGCCGGCCGCGGGCAGCACCGCGATGGGCAGCTGGAGGCTGCGGCCCATCTTCTGCAGGCCCTGGAGGAAGCTCTGGCCGTACTTCTTGGCGGGGCTCGGCGACGGAGCCGCATCGGGCGCCGGCGCCTGCACAGAGGTAGTCATGGGGGGAGGTTCCTTACGGCATGGGGCGGTCCGGGTGGTGCAGGGGCGGGACCGCCGCGAACTGGTCTACACCACACGTGGTGTAGACCAGTTTTCTAGCACGCCGCGAGAAGGGGGGGAACCCCTGAAAGCCTTGCAGGTCGGAAGCGCTATGAAATCGAAACCTTCTTGAGGATTCGCGATCTTGATTACCCGCAGTGATTGTGCTTTTGGCGATTTGCGCAACAAAATGCCCGCGACCCCGGCCCGGCGGCCATCCGGACGGGCGGGAGTGGACGAACGGTCACCCGGTCGGAACGGCCACCCGCATCCGCCGCCAGGCCGCGCCCCGGAACATCGCGAGCCGGCCGGACGATCACGAGTCGCGGAAGCATGCGACGCAGGACACACCCGCTGCCGCCGTCCCCGCCGCCCGGCTCCGGCACTCCGGTCGGTCAAGAGCCGCGAACGAACCGTCGGCCCGTCACCCCGCAACGCGGTGGACCTCGGAGCCGGCCCGCTCGGATCCGCCCGGCGGCGCCCGCCCGCCCGGCCCCCGCCGCCCGTTCGGGTAGTGGGACGTGTCCGTACCGAATTGCCTCCGGCCCGGCCCGGCGGGGAGATTCCGGGTGCTGCCGGAAAAACCATTCCGGCGGCGCTGGAAAGGCCGCCGGAATTTGCCTGCACTTTGCCCGGAATGCCGAGGGGCCCCGGACCTGACGGTCCGGGGCCCCGGCGGAAAGCCGTCCTGCGCTACGCCTTGGTGACGTCCTCGACCTCCTCGTCGTCCTCGCGTCCCGGGGTCTTGAGGTTGAACCTGGTGATGATGAACCGGAACAGCACGTAGTAGACGACGGCGAAGCAGAGGCCGATCGGGATGATCAGCCAGGGTTTGGTCGCCAGGGACCAGTTGATGGCGTAGTCGATCAGGCCCGCCGAGAAGCTGAAGCCGTCGTGGACACCGAGCCCCCAGGTGATCGCCATGGACGCACCGGTCAGCAGGGCGTGCACCGCGTAGAGGGCGGGGGCGATGTAGGCGAAGGAGTACTCGATCGGCTCGGTGACACCGGTGACGAAGGAGGTCAGCCCGACCGAGAGCATCAGGCCGTAGATCTCCTTGCGCCGGTGCGGCTTGGCGCAGTGGGCGATGGCGAGCCCGGCGGCGGGCAGCGCGAACATCATGATCGGGAAGAATCCGGAGGTGAACTGCCCGGCCGTCGGGTCGCCCGCCAGGAAGCGCGGGATGTCACCGTGCACCACGTCGCCGTTGGCCTTGGTGAAGTCGCCGAACTGGAACCAGACGAAGGTGTTCAGCAGCTGGTGCATGCCGATCAGCAGCAGGGCGCGGTTCGCGACGCCGAAGATCCCGGCGCCGCCGGAGCCGAGGTCGACCAGCCACTGGCTGAAGTCGGTCATGCCGCGGCCGATCGGCGGCCAGATCCAGACGGCGAGGCAGGCCAGCACCATGCCCATCAGGGCGGTGATCATCGGCACCAGGCGGCGGCCGTTGAAGAAGCCCAGCCAGGCGTACTTGAACTTGGTGCGGTGGAAGCGGACCCAGAGCCAGGCGGACAGCAGGCCGATCAGGATGCCGCCCAGCACGCCGGGGTTCTGGTAGACGGCGGCCTGGGCCGCGAGCGAGTCCGGGTCCACGCAGCGGTTGCCGAGCAGCTTGGTCGGCGCCGGACAGGTCTCGGGGAACGCCTGGAGGATCTTGTAGTAGACGAGGAAGCCGACGACCGCCGCGAGCGCGGTGGAGCCGTCGGCCTTCTTGGCCATGCCGATCGCCACGCCGATGCAGAACAGCAGCGGCAGGCCGAGGCCGGAGTCGAGCAGGGCGCCGCCGGCGGCCGCGAAGACCTTCGCGACGTTGTCCCAGCCGAGCCCGTCCGGACCGAACACGTCGTCCTGGCCGAGCCGGTTCAGGATGCCTGCGGCCGGCAGGACGGCCACCGGGAGCTGAAGGCTGCGGCCCATCTTCTGGAGGCCGCCGTAGAAGCCGTGCCACCACTTGGTCTGTGACGCTGCGGCGCCTGCTGAACTCATCATCGCCCTCCGAGAGCAGTGCCCGTTGTGCCCGGTCGCGGCGGGACCACGGAACACCCGGGGCGTTTCCTGCGTTAATCGGAGTACACATATAATTGGTGTAGACCACTTGCAGTGCAGGGGTGAGCGCACGCCAGGAACCGAAGTCCTGCTGATCGACATCCTCGGACGAAGATCCAGAGTGCGCGCGCCGAAATGCGCCAAACGTGGACTAACCTGGCAAACCGGTCGAACTCGGGTGATGCTGGTCGCGCTACCGACGCATCACGGCACCTGAACCCGCGTCAGCACGACCGCACCCGACAGCACAGGGCAACACGGCACCCGGCACAGCAGCCGACGCGCCGAGACAGAGGGAGAAACACATGGCCAGCAAGGCTGAGAAGATCGTCGCCGGTCTCGGCGGCATCGACAACATCGAAGAGGTCGAGGGCTGCATCACCCGCCTCCGCACCGAGGTCAAGGACGCCTCCCTCGTCAACGAAGCAGCCCTCAAGGCCGCCGGCGCCCACGGCGTCGTCAAGATGGGCACCGCCATCCAGGTCGTCATCGGCACCGACGCCGACCCCATCGCGGCCGACATCGAAGACATGATGTGACCTGACCCACCCGGCGGCCCCGGCCGCCACCAGGTCACCCACACGGCCCGCCCAGCAGCACCCCGCTGCCGCGCGGGCCGTCCGCACACCGGCACCGCCCCGGCGACCGACTAGGCTCGGACGCTATGTCACGCATCGACGGCCGCACCCCCGACCAGCTCCGCCCCATCACCATCGAACGAGGCTGGAGCAAGCACGCCGAAGGCTCCGTCCTCATCACCTACGGCGACACCAAAGTCCTCTGCACCGCCAGCGTCACCGAAGGCGTCCCCCGCTGGCGCAAGGGCAGCGGCGAGGGCTGGGTCACCGCCGAGTACTCCATGCTCCCCCGCGCCACCAACACCCGCGGTGACCGCGAGTCCGTCCGCGGCAAGATCGGCGGCCGCACCCACGAGATCAGCCGCCTGATCGGCCGCTCGCTGCGCGCCGTCATCGACCACCGCGCCCTCGCCGAGAACACCATCGTCCTCGACTGCGACGTCCTCCAGGCCGACGGCGGCACCCGCACCGCCGCCATCACCGGTGCCTACGTCGCCCTCGTCGACGCCGTCTCCTGGGCCCGCGAGAAGAAGATCCTCCGCGCCAAGGGCCAGCCCATCACCGGCGGCGTCAGCGCCGTCAGCGTCGGCATCATCGACGGCGTCCCGATGCTCGACCTCCAGTACGAGGAGGACGTCCGGGCCGAGACCGACATGAACATCGTCTGCACCGCCGACGGCCGCTTCGTCGAGGTCCAGGGCACCGCCGAAGGCGCCCCCTTCGACCGCGCCCTGCTCGACCAGCTGCTCGACCTCGGCACCCTCGGCTGCGCCGAACTCGACGAGATCCAGCGCAAGGCCCTCGGAGCCTGACACCCGGCCCGACCGGCCGCCACGCCGCGCGACACGGCCTCCGGGCACCGGCTCCTGTACACGCCGGGCCCGGAGCCCGTACGGTTCCCGCAACACCCCGATTCCCCGCAACATCCCGGACGGGAACCGCCGGCCCGATCCCCGGCGTCCTCCCCTCCGGAACCCGCGCACCCAGGAGGATCAGATGCCCCAGAGCATCACCCGGCCCGCCACTCTCGCCGTGGCAGCGCTCATCGCCATCCTCCCGCTCAGCGCGGTCAGCTGCTCCGCAGCCCAGAAGGCCCTCGACTGCGGCAACACCGCCGTCCGGATCAGCGGTGACATCGCGGACGTCACCAGCACGTTCAACAACGCGAGCAACGACGCGGCCGCCGCCGGCGCCGCCCTGCAGAAGCTCAAGAACGACCTCGACCAGCTCGGCAAGAACTCCAAGAACACCGACGTCGCCAAGGCCATCACCGACCTCAACACCCAGGTCACCAAGGTCCAGCAGGCCGTCGACGCCAACGAGGTCCCCGACCTCAAGCCGCTCGGCGACGCCGCCGGCAACCTCACCTCGGTCTGCACCGGCTGACCTTGGCTAGGGTTGGGGCATGAGCAACCGACGCCTCGTCCTCGCCACCCGCAACCAGCACAAGGTCACCGAACTCCGGGCCATCCTCGGCGCGGCCGGCCTGGACGTCGAACTCGTCGGCGCCGACGCCTACCCCGAGATCCCCGACGTCGCCGAGACCGGTGTCACCTTCGCCGAGAACGCCCTCCTCAAGGCGCACGCCCTCGCGAAGGCCACCGGCCTGCCCGCCGTCGCCGACGACTCCGGCCTCTGCGTCGACGTCCTGGGCGGCGCCCCCGGCATCTTCTCCGCCCGCTGGGCCGGCAGGCACGGCGACGACCGCGCCAACCTCGACCTGCTGCTCGCCCAGCTCTCCGACATCGCCCCCGAGCACCGCGCGGCCAACTTCGCCTGCGCCGCCGCCCTCGCCCTCCCCGACGGCACCGAACGCGTCGTCGAGGGCCGCCTCCTCGGCACCCTCCGCACCGCCCCGGCGGGCGCCGGCGGCTTCGGCTACGACCCGATCCTCCAGCCGCTGGGCGACACCCGCACCTGCGCCGAACTCACGGCCGACGAGAAGAACGCCATCAGCCACCGGGGCCAGGCCTTCCGCGCCCTCGCCCCGGTCGTCCGGGAGCTGCTCGGCTGACGGGACGTCCGCCGCAACGACGAAGGCCCGCTCGGAGGGAAATCCGAGCGGGCCTTCGTTTCTCAGGCAAGTGCGGCCGGAGGGATTCGAACCCTCACGGATACAAGATCCACTGGCACCTAAAGCCAGGGCGTCTGCCAATTCCGCCACGGCCGCCTGCCCTCAGTCTAAGGGGTCGCCTTCGCTGTGGACACTGCCATTTACCGTTGCGGCGGGATCTGAGTCGCCCTCACGGGTGCGGCGTGCCGGTTCTTGTTCCTCCCGCAGTACGTCTCTGTGGTGGCGTGACAGTTCGGGCAGAGCAGCCTGAGATTGCCCGGGTGGTTGTCCGACCGGTCGCCGCTGATGTGATCCACCTCGAGAGTGAGTGGCCGGCCGCGTCACTAGGGCCCGGTGCCACAGCCCTCGCAGGCTTCGGGGCGGCCGAGTTCGGCCAGGGCCCGCCGGATCCTTGCCCCTGGGAGCCGCTCGGCGTCCGTCGGGCGCGGCACCAGGATCTCGTCGGGCGCCAGCTTGCTCGGGAACTTCCTGCCCCGGTTGCGCGCCTGTCCGGTGAAGTGCGAGGTGTCGACGGCGCAGGCGGCCGGTCTGCGCTGAAGGTATCTGCGGTTGTAGCGGTCCGGCTTCCTGTCGAGTGAGGCCAGGGCCTCGTCGAGCGTCGTCGCTCCTGCGGCGGCCGCACTCAGTGCTTCGTGGGTGTACTTGATCGGCATGCGTGTCCCTCCGGGCCCGGTGGTTCGCCCGTCCCCCGGCAGTACGAACGACTGTTGGGGCGTCTGGGTCACGGGCCTGCAGAGGAGTTGGGCGGGGGCGGGGCCGTGAGGTGGCGAGTTGGTAACTTCTTTGCCAATTGGTACAGACCTATTGACCTGAGTGGTTCAGACCACATAGCTTCAGCGCCAATCTTGCACATCCCCCACGTGCGTGCTCCCCACAGGCACGCGCCGACACTCTCTCCTGGAGGACCGAGTGTTGAACCGAAGCACTGCCGAGGAGCGTCCCACCGCTCCCGGCCGACAGAAGAGCGCGGGCGCGAAGGCCGGTCTGGCGACGCTCGCCGCCGCCGGTCTGGCGGGTCTGCTGGTCGCGACGCTCGGTGCGGCGCCCTCGCAGGCGTCCGCCGCGGTCGACAACCAGACCTGTCGCCCCGACGGCCTCTACACCACGCCCGGCGTGGACGTCCCGTACTGCAGCGTGTACGACGCGGCCGGTCGCGAGAAGATGGGCGCGGACCACCAGCGCCGCATCATCGGCTACTTCACCGGCTGGCGTACCGGCAAGGACGGCACGCCCGCCTACCTGGTGAACAACATCCCCTGGGACAAGGTCACCCACCTCAACTACGCGTTCGGCCACATCGACGGCAGCAACAAGCTGTCCGTGGGCACCGACGGCCCGAACAACGAGGCCACCGGGATGACCTTCCCCGGCGTGGCCGGCGCGGAGATGGACCCGACGCTCCCGTACAAGGGTCACTTCAACCTGCTGACCAAGTACAAGAAGCAGTACCCGAACGTGAAGACCATGATCTCGGTGGGCGGCTGGACCGAGACCGGCGGCTACTTCGGGGACGACGGCAACCGGGTCAACTCCGGTGGCTTCTACTCGGTGACCACCAACGCCGACGGCAGCGTCAACCAGGCCGGCATCGACACCTTCGCCGGCTCGGCGGTCGACTTCATCAAGAAGTACGGCTTCAACGGCGTCGACATCGACTACGAGTACGCGACCTCGATGAAGGACGCGGGCAACCCGCAGGACTGGACGCTCGCCAACGCCCGGCGCGGCGCGCTGGCCAAGGGCTACGCGGCGCTGATGAAGACGCTGCGCGAGAAGCTCGACCGGGCCGGTGCGGCCGACGGCAAGCACTACCTGCTCTCGGTCGCGGCGCCGTCGTCCGGCTACCTGCTGCGCGGTATGGAGACCTACCAGCCGGCGCAGTACCTGGACTACGTCAACATCATGTCGTACGACCTGCACGGTGCCTGGAACAAGTACGTCGGCCCGAACGCCTCGCTGTACGACGACGGCAAGGACAACGAGCTGGCGTCCGCCAACGTGTACGGCACCGCGCAGTACGGCGGCATCGGCTACCTGAACACCGACTGGGCGTTCCACTACTTCCGCGGCGCGATGCCGGCCGGCCGGATCAACGTCGGCCTGCCGTACTACACCCGCGGCTTCAAGAACGTCACCGGCGGCACCAACGGCCTCTGGGGCACCGCCGCCGCGACCACCTGCCCGGCGGGCGCCGGTCTGACCGCGTGCGGTGACGGCGCGGTCGGCATCGACAACATCTGGAACGACAAGGACACCGCGGGCAAGGAGTCCCCGGCCGGGTCGAACCCGATGTGGCACGCCAAGAACCTGGAGAAGGGCATCGTGCCCGACTACCTCTCCAAGTACGGCCTGAGCGACACCGCCCTGCAGGGCACCTACACCCGCAACTACAGCTCCAGCCTGGTGGCTCCGTGGCTGTGGAACGACACCAAGAAGGTCTTCCTCTCCACCGAGGACGAGCAGTCGGTCGGCGCCAAGGCCGACTACGTCGTGGACAAGGGTGTCGGCGGCGCGATGATCTGGGAGCTCGCGGGCGACTACAAGTGGGACGCGGCGGCCAACGGCGGCAAGGGCGAGTACGTCCAGGGCTCGACGCTGACCTCGCTGATGTACGACAAGTTCAAGGCCGCCACGCCGTACGGCGCGACCCGCTCGACGATCGCGCTGCCGCAGCAGACGCTGCCGATCGACGTGACCTACACCAACTTCGCGCTGGGTGACTCCAACTACCCGATCAACCCGAAGCTGCACATCGTCAACAACTCGACGCTCACCCTGCCGGGCGGCACCGAGTTCCAGTTCGACTACAGCAACTCGGCCCCGGGCAACGCGAAGGACCAGTCCGGCTTCGGTCTGACCGTCATCAAGCAGGACAACCCGGGCACGGGCAACGTGGGCGGCCTCAAGGGCACCTACAACCGCGTCTCGGTGAAGCTGCCGGGGTGGCAGACGCTGGCCCCGGGCGCGTCCGTCGACCTGGACTTCACCTACTACCTGCCGGTCTCGACCCCGTCCAACTGGACGGTCAACGTCGCCGGCACCCTGTACGGCCTGGCGGGCGACCTGACCCGCGGCGCGGCCGGTGGCGGTACCACCACCTCGCCGAGCCCGTCGGCCACCGCCACGGCCTCGCCCTCGGCGACCGCCACGGCTTCGCCGACCGCGACGGCCACGGCCACGGCTTCGCCGACGGCCACCGCCACCGCGACCGCGTCCCCGACGGCGACCGCGACGGCCACGGCCTCGCCGACCGCCGGCAGCTGCACGGCGCCCAGCTGGGACGCGGCGGCCACCTACGCCACCACGACCAAGGTGTCGTGGAAGGGCCACCACTACAGCAACAAGTGGTGGACCAAGGGCGAGGACCCGACGACCACCGGTGCGTGGGGCGTCTGGAGCGACCTCGGGGCCTGCTGATCGGATGACAGCGGCTCACTGAGGTGAGAGACGGCGGTGGCGGTGCACCCGGTCGGGGGGTGTGCCGCCACCGCTTCGTCATGGGCCGGCCGGTCCTACTGCTCCAGGTCGCCGCGCATCGCGGTGAACAGGGCGGCGGCCTCGGGGAGCGTGGTGCGGGGGAAGAGCGCGACGGCTGCGGTCGAGCCGTCGGCCCAGCCGCAGATCACGTCGGTGGTGGCCGCCTCGGGCAGGCCCAGGCACTCCACCGACCCGCCGAGCGGGCCCGAACTGAAGGCCTTGCCGGTGCCGGGGGTGCCGGTGGAGCCGCTGTCCAGCGCGTAGTCGATCAGGCCGCGCCAGAGGTGCTCGCGGCGCTTGTTCGGGTCCTCGGGGACGCCGTCGACCGCGACCAGCAGGATCCGGCGGCCGGTGGCCTGCCCGGCCCGGTTGTAGTTCGCGACGACCAGGTTCATCCCGGGCTGCATCTCGCCGGGGTCGATCGCCACGTCGGAGACCGCGCCCTCGCCGGTGTACCGCGCCAGCCCGCCGGCCGTCTTCGCCGCCGTGACCTGCCGCTTGCTCGCCGGGGGAACGGCGGCGGTGGCGGCCGGCGTGCCGGTGGCCGCGGCCGGGGCGGTGGCGACGGGTGCGTCGGCGGCGTCGACGGAGTTGTCCGGCTCGCAGGCGGTGAGCGCGAGCGCGACGGCGACGGCGCCGACGGTGAGGGCGAGGCGGGTGGAACCGGGTCTGTGGCTCTGCACGGTCACTCCAGTGGTGGTGCCAGTGGGCCCGGGCTGCTGAGCCCGGCGTGGCAGAACCCTAGGGGCGTCCGGCCGCCCGCCGACCGGCCTTTATCCGTTCAGGACAGCACCGCTACACATCGGTGACCAAGTCACCGGGAGCGGACGTGCCTCGGACGTGCCTCGGGCGGGCCCCGTGCGGGGCCCGCCCGAGGTGACTGCCGAGGTCAGGCCGCCGCGATCTTCAGGTCGCGGAGCAGCTTGGCGACGTGGCCGGTGGCCTTGACGTTGTAGAGCGCGTGCTCGACCTTGCCCTGCTCGTCGACGATGACGGTGGAGCGGATGACGCCGACCACGGTCTTGCCGTAGAGCTTCTTCTCGCCGAAGGCGCCGTAGGCCTCCAGCACCGACTTGTCCTCGTCGGCGAGGAGGGTGACCTTCAGCCCCTCGGTCTCGCGGAACTTGCCGAGCTTCTCCGGCTTGTCCGGCGAGATGCCGACGACGTCGTACCCGGCGCCCCGGAAGACCTCCAGGTTGTCGGTGAAGTCGCAGGCCTGGGTGGTGCAGCCGGGGGTGAGGGCGGCGGGGTAGAAGTACACGATCACCTTGCGGCCGAGGTGGTCGGCAAGCGATACCTGCTTGCCGTCGGCGTCGGGCAGGGTGAAGGCAGGCGCGGTGTCCCCGGCCTGGAGGCGCTCGCTCACGGTGGGTCTCTCCTGGTGCTGGACGGGCGGTCGTACCACCGCAAACATAGACCCTCCGGCAATTGGTGGGCGGCGTCGCGCGTGGCGGCGGGTCAGCTGACAGACTGGGGCGGTCGCAGAGGACAACATCGGTGAATGGGGTGGCCCTAGTGGGCGAGGCGAGCACGAAGGACAAGGCGGAGCGGACGACCGCCCAGATCGAGGCGGACATCGCCCGTACCCGTACCCAGCTGGCGCAGACCCTGGACGAGCTCGCGGTGCGGGTCCACCCGACCACGGTGGTGGCGCAGGCGAAGGCCAAGGCGCTGGCGTCGGTGGAGCAGAAGGCCGGCCGGGCGTACGTGGCGGCCAGTGGTGCGGTGGAGCAGGCGAAGGCGCAGTTCACGGACGAGAAGGGCCGCCCGCGCAAGGAGCGGATCGTGCCGGCCGCGCTGGTCGGCGTCGGCGTGCTGCTGCTGGTGGCGTCGGTCCGCAAGCGCAGGCGCGGCTGACCGGGAGGCCCGCCGGGCGGGCCGCCGCGGGCCGGGTGCGCCGGATGTGCGTACCCGGCCCTTCCGCATGCCGGGCCACCGTCCCGCGGCCGGCCGGGGGCGGGTACCTTCGGGGCGTGAGTACCAACGACGGGCCGGTCCCGCAGGACGACGCACCCCGCCACGACCGGCTGGGCGAGAAGCTGCCGATCAAGATGCTGCACGACCGGGTGCTGGTGAAAACCGAGGGCAGTGAGGGCGAGCGGCGCTCCACCGGGGGGATCCTGATCCCGGCGACGGCGGAGCTGTCCAAGCGCTGCACCTGGGCGGAGGCCGTCGCGGTGGGCCAGAGCGTGCGCGCGGTGGAGCCCGGCGACCGGGTGCTGTACGACCCGGAGGACAAGTTGGAGGTCGAGGTGCGCGGCGCGACGTACGTGCTGCTGCGCGAGCGCGACCTGCACGCGGTGGCCGGGAAGCGCTTCGGCGACGCGGAGGGTTCGACCGGCCTGTACCTCTGACCGGCCTGTACCTCTGACCGCCTTTACGTCTGACCGGGGGGCCGGAAGGCCGGCCCTCGGCTAGGGTCCGGTGCTGTGACCGGTGTGAGCGGCGCCCGCCGCGTGATCAGTGACGAGCAGCGGCGCGCCCGGCTGGGGCTGCGCCACCTCCTGGTGCCCGCGCGGCGGGCGGCGGCCGTGGAGGAGGTCGCCGACGCGCTGGCCGGGCTGCACGCGACGGACGCCGCGACGGTGTACCTGTCGGCGTGCGCGCGGCTCGCGGAGCCGTCGGCGGCGGAGGTCGAGCGGGCGCTGTACGACGACGTGACGCTGGTGAAGCTGCTGTCGATGCGCCGGACGATCTTCGCCGTGACGGAGGACTTCGCTCCGTTCGTGAGCTCCTCGACGGCCCGGGCGATCGCGGCGAAGGAGCGCGCGACGCTGCTGAAGCACCTGCGGGAGTTCGCCCAGGGCTGGGACGAGGAGCGGCTGGCGGCGACCGAGCGGGCGGTGCTGGCGGCGCTCGCCGTCCGGGGCGAGGCGACCACGGCCGAGCTGTCGGCGGACGTGCCCGACATGCGCGAGACGATGCTGATGGCCGCCGGCAAGCCGTACGAGGCCCGGCAGAGCGTCGGCAGCCGGCTGCTGCGGATGCTCGCCTCGGACGGGCACGTGCGCCGCTGCCGTCCGCGCGGGTCGTGGCTGAGCAGCAGCTATCCGTGGGCGCCGGTGCCGCAGTGGCCGGAGCTGCCGGTGCGGGAGGCCAAGGCGGAGGTGGCGCGGCGCTGGCTCTCCTCGTACGGGCCGGCCACGGTGGAGGACCTGAAGTGGTGGACGGGCTGGACCCTCGGCGACACCCGCAGGGCGCTCGCGGACGTCGGGGCCGAGGAGGTCGCGTTGGAGGGCGGCGGCGCGGCGCTGGTGCTGCCGGGCGACGAGGGGCCGGTGCCCGCGAGCGCCCCGTGGGCGGCGCTGCTGCCGTCGCTGGACCCGACCGTGATGGGCTGGCGCGGACGCGACTGGTACCTGCGGCCCGAGGACGTACCGGCGCTGTTCGACCGCGCGGGCAACGCGGGGCCGACGGTGTGGTGGGACGGCCGGGTGGTCGGCGGCTGGGCCCAACGGGCGGACGGTGAGCTGGTGTGGCGGCTGCTCGCGGACGTGGGTGCGCAGGCCGTGACCGCGGTGGAGGCGGAGGCGGCCCGGCTGGCGGGGTGGCTGGGCGGTGTCCGGGTGACGCCCAGGTTCCGGACGCCGTTGGAGCGGGAGCTCGTCGGGTAGGCCTCAGGGCCTGGGTGGTGCGGCGGCGGGGCCGGTGGTCGTGGTGGCCGCCGCCGTGGCGGTGCTGCTGCGGGTGGGGGCGGGGCTCCCGGTGGCGGTGGCGGTCGGGCTGGGGGTCGGGGCCGGGGTGGGGCTCGGGGCGGTGCTGGGCGTCGCCGTGGCGGTCGGCGCCGCGGTCGGTGCCGCGGTGGGTGTCCGGGACGGGCTCGGCGCGGTGCTGCGGCCCGGGCTCGCGGTGGGGTTTTGGGTGGCCTGGGTGTTGCCGTGGGCGGGCTGGAGGTCGAAGCGCTGGACCCTGGTCCCGTCGAGGGCCTCGGTCATGTAGGCCGTCCAGATGTCGGTGGGGAAGCTGCCGCCGTTGATCCGGGCGAGGCCGGCGGTGCCGGCCAGTGACTCCTTGCCGTGGGTTTTCGGGTTCTCCCTGAACAGGCTTACCGCGGTGGCGAGTTCGGGGGTGTAGCCGGCGAACCAGGCGGCCAGGTTGGAGTCGGTGGTGCCGGTCTTGCCGGCCGCCGGGCGGCCGAGGGCGAGGGCGGCCGCGCCGGTGCCGCGGGCGCTGATCACGTCGCGCAGGACGCCGGTGACGGCGTCGGCGGTGCCCCGCTCCAGGGCCGTGGTGGCCGGGTGGTCGGGCAGCGGGGGGAGGTCGGAGTAGCCGGTGTGCTCCAGCTTGAGGACGGACCAGGGGCTCTGGGCCTGGCCGTGGTTGGCGAGGGCGGCGTAGACCGCGGCGAGGTCGACGGCGCTGGGGGTGACGGTGCCGAGCGTCATGGAGGTGTTGGCCGGGTCCATGCCGGGCACGTCGGCGGGGATGCCGAGCCGGATCGCGGTGTCCCGCACGTCGTCCAGCCCGGCGTCCACGCCCTCCTGCGCGTAGACGGAGTTGACGGACTTCACCATGGCCTGGCGCAGGGTGACGGAGCCGTAGTCGATGTCGTCCTCGTTGGGCGGCGCGTACGGGGTGGGGCCGCCGACGACGTCCCGGCCGCTGGTGCCGTCGTAGACGGTCTCGGTGGTGATGCGGCGGCCGTCCTGGGTGGTGGCGTCGTTCTCGATGCCGGCGGCGAGTTCGAGCGGCTTGAAGGTGGAACCGATCTGGTTGTCCTGGCGCAGGGCGTCGTTGAAGGGCTGCTTCGCGTAGTCGGGGCCGCCGTAGGCGGCGACCAGGCGGCCGGTGGCGGGTTCGACCGAGGCGCCGGCGACGCGGACGTCGGTGTCGGTGCCGGGGCGGGCCGCGGGGTCGAGTTCGTCGGAGAGCTGCTGCCGGACGGCGGCGGCGAAGGCGTCCTGCTTGGCCTTCTCGAAGGTCGTGGTGATGCGCCAGCCGCCGGCCTTGAGGGTGGCCGCGTCGACGGTGCCGGTGGCGGCGAGGTAGGTGTCGGCGATGTCGACGAGGTAGCCGCTCTGCCCGCTGAGGCCGGTGACGGGCCTGGGGTCGACGGGTTCGGGGAAGACGGTGGCGGCGCGGACGGCCGGGTCGAGGAAGCCGAGGGTGACCATCCCGTCGAGGACGTAGTTCCAGCGGGCGACGGCCTTGGCGCGGTTGGCGGGGGTGGCGTTCTTGACGTCGTAGGCGCTGGGAGCCTGCAGCAGGGCGGCGAGGTAGGCGCTCTGCGCGGTGGTGAGGCGGGAGACGTCGGTGTCGAAGTAGGCGTTGGCGGCGCTCTGGATGCCGTAGGCGTTGCGGCCGAAGTAGCTGGTGTTCAGGTAGCCGGCGAGGATCTGGTCCTTGCTCTGCTGCTGGTCGACCTTGAGCGAGATGAAGAGTTCCTTGACCTTGCGGGAGATCGTCTGGTCCTGCGTCAGGTAGTAGTTCTTGACGTACTGCTGGGTGATGGTGGAGCCGCCCTGGGTGCCCTTGCCGGTGACGGTGTTCCAGCCGCCGCGGATCATGCCCTTGAGGTCGACGCCCTTGTTGCGGTAGAAGGTGCGGTCCTCCGCGGAGACGGCGGCGTGCTGGGTGTCGAGGGGGATCTGGCCGATGGTGACGTCGGTGCGGTTGACGGCGCCGGTGCGGGCCAGTTCGGTGCCGTCGGCGTAGTAGTAGATGTTGTTCTGGGCGACGGCGTGGGCGTTCGGGTCGGGCACGGGGACGACCAGGTAGAGCGTGACGAAGGCGGCGATGCCGAGCAGGAGCAGGCCGGTGAGGCCGCCGAGGAGCATCCGCCAGGTGGGGATGGCGCGGCGCCAGGAGGGCAGGGCGCGGCGGGCGGCGCGGCGGGCGTGTCGCCGCTGCGCGCGGGTGCCGTGGGCGGGTGCTGGGGCCGGGCCGGGGAGCGGGGGCGGTCGGGTGGCGTCGGGCTGGTCCGCGGGCTCCTGGCTCATGGGGTGATTATGTGCGATTTGATCGGTGATCAGGTGGTTTCTGCGACTCTGCCGGCGCTCGGGTCGTCGTCCGCGCAGGGGGCTAATTCGGCTGCGCAGGGTGACCGGTGGCGCTACGGTGAAAGGTGACAACCCCATAGCGCAGTCAGTGCACGCGAGCTCCGCCCACCGCCCGGTCCACCCCCGGGGTCAGGCCGGTCGGAGCCGGTCGGTCGTGCCCGCAGGGCCGGCCGACCCGGGGTACGACTGCCCCCACCCATGTCGACAAGGAGACAATATGCCGGTATCCGCGCAGGCCGGGCCGCTCCCCGGCGGCGCCGCCGGGCTCTATCTCGCCGTCGCCCGCGGCAGCTTCCGCCGCTACTCCACCTACCGGGCCGCCACCCTGGCCGGCGCCTTCACCAACACCGTCTTCGGCTTCATCCTCGCGTACACCTTCCTCGCCCTCTGGCAGGCCCGCCCCGGCCTCGGCGGCTACGACGCGAGCGCGGCCGTCACCTACATCTGGGTCAGCCAGGCCCTGCTGGTCACCGTCGCGGTCTGGGGCGGCGGCTTCCAGGACGACATCCAGGAGCGCTTCCGCACCGGCGACATCGCCATCGACCTCTACCGTCCGGTGGACTTCCAGGCCTGGTGGCTCGCCGGCGACCTCGGCCGGGCCGCGTTCCACCTGCTCGCCCGCGGCGCCGTGCCGATGATCGCCGGGGCCCTCGCCTTCCGGCTGAGGCTGCCGCACGACCCCGTCGTCTGGGTGGAGTTCCTGTTCTCCGTCCTGCTCGCGGTGGTGGTGAGCTTCGGGCTGCGCTACCTGGTCTCGCTGGCCGGCTTCTGGCTGCACGACTCGGACGGCGTGCGCGCGGTGATGCTGGTGGTGTCGATGTTCTTCTCCGGGATGCTGCTGCCGATCGGCCTGTTCCCCGGTGTGCTCGGCGAGATCGCCCCCCTGCTGCCGTGGGCCTCCCTCGTGCAGGTCCCCACCGACGTGTTCCTGCAACGGCACGACGGTGCGGGCCTGCTCGGCGCCCTCGGCTTCCAGGCCGGCTGGGCCGTGCTGCTGCTCGCGGCCGGCCGGGTCGTCCAACTGCTCGCCACCCGCAGGGTGGTGGTGCAGGGTGGCTGACACCGCACTGCGGCGCGCCCGCTGGGCGCTGCGCGCCTGGTGGCTGATGGCCGGGATGTGGACCAGGGCGGTGATGTCCTACCGGGCCTCGTTCGCGTTGATGCTCGGCGCGAGCATCCTGGTGACCTCGCTCGACTTCGTGGTGATCGTGCTGATGTTCCAGCACACCGATCAGCTCGGCGGCTGGAGCCTGCCCGAACTCGCCTTCCTGTACGGGACGTCGGGCTTCGCCCTGGGCATGGCCAACCTGCTGGTCGGCAGCTCCGACTCGCTCGGCGACAAGATCCGCACCGGAGCCCTCGACACCATGCTGATCAGGCCCGCCCCCGCACTCGCCCAGCTCTGCGCGGAGCGCTTCTCGCTGCGCCGGCTCGGCCGCCCGCTGCAGGCCACCGCCGTCCTGCTCTGGTCGCTCGGCGCACTGGACGTGCACTGGAGCTGGGACCGCGTGCTGCTCGTCCCCGTCCTGCTGGTCTGCGGGACGGTCATCTTCGGGGCCGTCTTCATCGGCGGTGCCAGCTTCCAGTTCTGGTGGGGCGAGGCCAGGGAGCTGCAGAACTCCTTCACCTACGGCGGCGCCACCCTGCTGCACTACCCGCCGACCGTCTTCGCCCGGGAGCTCGTCGCCGGGGTCGTCTTCGGCGTGCCGCTCGCCTTCGTCAACTGGCTGCCGGCCCTGCACATCCTCGGCCGCCCTGACCCGCTCGGGCTGCCCACCGCCTTCCAGTACGCCTCGCCGCTGGCCGCCGCGCTCTGCGTCGGCGCGGCCGGACTCGCCTGGCGGGCCGGCCTGCGGGCGTACCGCAGCACCGGCAGCTGACCCCTCACCAGTCCCAGGAAGGACCCTTCGGATGGCACTGATCGAACTCGACGACGTCCACCGCACGTTCACCGTCCGCGCCAGGACCGGCCGGTTCCGCCGGGAGAAACGCGAAGTCCGCGCCGTGGACGGGCTCAGCTTCAGCATCGGGGCCGGCGAATGCGTCGGCTACATCGGCCCCAACGGCGCCGGCAAGTCCACCACCATCAAGATGCTCACCGGCATCCTCGTCCCCTCCGCCGGGCGGCTGCGGGTGGCCGGCGTCGACCCGGCCCGTGAACGCACCGCCCTCGCCCGCCGGATCGGCGTCGTCTTCGGCCAGCGCACCACCCTCTGGTGGGACCTGCCGCTGCGCGACTCCTACGAACTCGCCCGCCGGATCTACCGCATCCCCGAGGCCCGCTACCGGGCCAACCTCGCGCGCTGCGTCGAACTCCTCCAGCTGGGCGCCCTGCTGGACACCCCCGTCCGCCAGCTCTCGCTCGGCCAGCGGATGCGCGGCGACCTGGCCGCCGCCCTGCTGCACGACCCGCAGGTGCTCTACCTGGACGAACCGACCATCGGGCTCGACGTGATCAGCAAGGGACGGGTCCGGGACTTCCTGCGCGAGGTCAACCGCGAACAGGGCACCACCGTGCTGCTCACCACCCACGACCTCGTCGACATCGAGCAGCTCTGCGACCGGGTCATGGTGATCGACCACGGCCGGGTGGTGCACGACGGCGGCCTGGACACCCTGCACGCCGCCGGGCAGAGCGAACGCACCCTGGTCGTCGACCTCGCGGAGGCCCGCCCGCCGATCGACGTCCCCGGCGCCCGGGTGGTCAAGGTGGACGGGCCGCGCCAGTGGCTGGCCTTCCCCGCCCAGCGCAGCGCGGCGCCGATCGTGGCCGCCGTCGCGGAGCGCTACCCGCTGGTCGACCTGTCGGTCCGCGAGCCCGCCATCGAGGACGTCATCGCGCGGATGTACGCGCACGCCCCGATCGGCTGAGCGGAGCGCACGGACGGGCGCACGGCGCGCGGGACGGGGTGGGGATGATCCCGCGCGCCGGTACGGGGCAGACTGGCGGGGTGAGCGACGAATCCTTCAGTACGACGGGCCGCGGGGTGCGGTTCACCGCGGCCGACGAGGAGAAGAGACGCGGCGTCCGCCGGATGAAGACCATCGCGACGGGCCTGCTGGGTCTCGCGAGCGTGGTCTTCGCCCTGGCGACCTGGGCGAAGGCCTCGGGGGCGGGTGCCTGGGCCGGGTATCTGGCGGCGGCGGCCGAGGCGGGCATGGTCGGCGCGCTGGCCGACTGGTTCGCCGTCACCGCGCTGTTCCGCCGCCCGTTCGGCCTGCCGATCCCGCACACCGCCATCATCCCGACCAAGAAGGACGCCTTCGGCAAGTCGCTCGGTGACTTCGTCGGCGAGAACTTCCTGTCCGGGCACGTCGTCCGGACCCGGCTGGCGTCGCTGGGCGTGGCCCGGCGGGTCGGCGAGTGGCTGGCCGCGCCCGGCAGTGCCGAGCGGGTCACCAGGGAGGCGTCGGCGGCGCTGCGCGGGGTGCTCGCGGTGCTGCGGGACGACGACGTGCAGGCGGTGGTCAGCGAGGCCGTCACCCGGCGGGCCTCGGCGACCTCGGTGGCCGAGCCGATGGGCCGGATGCTCGGCAAGGTGGTCGCCGACGGGGGCCACCACGGGGTGGTCGACCTGATCACCGTCCGGGCGCACGACTGGCTCACCGAGAACCACGAGGACGTCGTCCACCGGGTCACCGAGAAGACACCGGGCTGGACGCCCAGGTTCCTCGACCAGCAGGTCGGCGAGCGGGTCTACAAGGAGCTGATGCGCTTCGTCACCGACATCCGGGACGACCAGCGGCACCCGGCGCGCGGCGCCGTCGACAAGTTCCTGGCCGACTTCGCCGCCGAGCTCCAGCAGGATCCGGAGACCATCGCCCGGGTCGAGCGGGCCAAGGCCGAACTGCTCGCCCGCGCCGAGGTGCAGGACCTGATCGCGTCCACCTGGGCCGCCGTCCGCTCGCTCGTGATGACCGCCGCCGAGGACGAGGACAGCGAGCTGCGCCGCCGCATCACCCGGGGCGTGCGGGACTTCGGCGCGCGCCTGGCGGTGGACCGCAAGCTCCAGGCGAAGGCCGACACCTGGCTGCAGGACGCCGCCCAGTACGTCGTCGACACCTACCGGGAGGAGATCACCTCGCTGATCTCCGAGACGGTCGCCGGCTGGGACGCCGACGACGCGTCCCGCAAGATCGAGGCGAACGTCGGCCGCGACCTCCAGTTCATCCGGATCAACGGCACCGTGGTCGGCGCCCTCGCCGGGCTGCTGATCCACACGGTGGCCGTCGCGCTCGGCGGCTGAGCCGCTCTCGCGTAGCCTGGCCGCACACCGTAGACGCGCGTAGAAAGAGAGCCACACCGTGGTCCAGCCGGACGGGAAGAGCGGCATCGAGGCGTTCATCGCGGGCATGCCCAAGGCGGAGCTGCACGTCCACCACGTCGGATCGGCCTCGCCCCGGGTGGTCGCCGAACTGGCCGCCCGCCACCACGGGTCGAAGGTGCCCACCGACCCGGCCGCGCTCGCCGAGTACTTCACCTTCACCGACTTCGCCCACTTCATCGAGGTCTACCTCAGCGTGGTCGACCTGATCCGCGACGCCGAGGACGTCCGGGCGCTGACCTACGGCGTCGCCGAGGACATGGCCCGCCAGCAGATCCGCTACGCCGAGCTGACGGTCACGCCGTACTCCTCGGTCAGCCGCGGCATCCCCGACGTCGCCTTCATGGAGGCCATCGAGGACGCCCGCAAGTCCGCCGAGAAGGACCTCGGCGTGGTGCTCCGCTGGTGCTTCGACATCCCCGGCGAGGCCGGTCTCGCGGCGGCCGAGGAGACCACCCGGCTCGCCGTCGACCTCGCCCCCGAGGGCCTGGTCAGCTTCGGCCTCGGCGGCCCGGAGATCGGCGTGCCGCGCCCCCAGTTCAAGCCGTACTTCGACCGCGCCCGGGCGGCCGGCCTGCACAGCGTCCCGCACGCCGGCGAGACCACCGGCCCGGAGACCGTCTGGGACGCCCTGCGGGTCCTCGGCGCCGAGCGGATCGGCCACGGCACCCAGGCCGTCAAGGACGCCGCGCTGCTGGACTGGCTCGGCGAGCACCGCATCCCGCTGGAGGTCTGCCCGACCTCCAACATCGCCACCCGCGCGGTGGAGCGGATGGATGAGCACCCGATCCGGCAGATGGTCGACGCCGGCCTGCTGGTCACCGTCAACAGCGACGACCCGCCGATGTTCGGCACCGACCTCAACACCGAGTACGCCGTCGCCGCGCAGCTCCTCGGCCTCGACGAGACCGGCGTCGCGGCGCTCGCGAAGAACTCCGTCGAGGCGTCCTTCCTGGACACCGCCGGCAAGGCCCGGCTGGCCGGCGAGATCGACGCCTACCTCGCGGAGTGGGACAAGGGCTGACCGGGGCGGGGGGGGGGGGGGGGCCCGCCGGCCCCCCGGGGCCCCCCGGGGCCGGGCGCCCCACCGCAGCAGAAACGTTCCCTCCGGCCACGGCTCACCGAACTGAACCCCAGCCC
>NZ_JBHUWW010000111.1:0-30833 GCF_042669755.1 Kitasatospora sp. NPDC057223
CCGGCGTCGGCGCTCACCAGGGTGGAGAGGATCTTGACGACGGTGGTCTTGCCGGCCCCGTTCGGGCCGAGCAACGCGAAGACGGTCCCCGCCGGAACGGCAAGGTCGATGCCGTCCAGCACCACCTTCCCGCCGTACGACTTACGCAGACCGACAGCCGAAATGGCGGCCGGAGACGGCGGACCGCCCGCTCGCCTGGACGTGGGCATGACAGAAGAAGGCATGGAGTCCTCCCTTTCGGAGGCCGGAGCTTTCGGGGGCTGGGGCGACGGGGACGGGCGGGGCCGGTGCTCAGGCGCGGGCGCGGCGCACGTCGATGTTGCCGTGGCGGGTACGGGCGTGGACCTCGACGGTGTCCTCGGTCTTCCCCGGGGCGTCGGAGGCGGTGAGCGTGTTGCGCACCTGCCCGTGGCCGGAGCTGACGTCCAGCCAGGCGGCGGTGCCCTCGCGGATGCCGACCTCGATGGCTCCGTAGGAGGTCTCCAGCTGGACGGTGCCGGAGGCGACGTCGGCGACGCGCAGGGTGCCGTGGGCGGTCTTGGCGACGACCGAGCCCTCGGCGTGCGCGATGTCGATGTCGCCGTTGGCGCCGTTCACCCGCAGGTCGCCGTTCGCGGTGCCGACGGTCGTGGTGCCGTGCGAGTTCTTCAGGACGGCGGAGCCGTCGACGGTGCCGACCCGCAGGCTGCCGGAGCTGGTGGTGATCTCGGCCGTGCCCTCGATCCGGTCGACGGTGATCGAGCCGTGGGACGCGGTCAGCTGGAGCGGCCCGGTCGTGTCCAGGCGGACGTCGCCGGACGAGGTCTTCACCCGGACCTCGCCGAGCCGGCCCTCGCCGAGCACCTGCGCCCAGGCGCCGGTCATCTCGACGCGCGAGCCGGTGGGCAGTTCGACCGTCACGTCGACGGTGCCGGTGCGCCCGATGAGATAGCGCTGCTTGGGGGTCCGCACGGTCAGGGCGCCGCTCGTGTACGTGACCTCGGTCTGGTCGGCCGCACGGACGTCCTGGTCCTTCTTCGGGTCGCGGGGCCGCACCTCGACGACGGTGTCGAGGCGGTCGCCGGCGGTGAAGCGGATGGAACCGGCCTCCACGTGCGTCGTGGCCGTGATCGGTTCGGGAGTGTCGAAAGAAGGCATGGCTGTCCCGTCCTCTGGGGTCTCTGGGGCGTCCCTGCTGGTGGGACGTGGTGGGGGTGAAGTGGGGCGGGCGTGGGTGCGGTGCTAGCGCACCCAGCCCGTGATGCTCTGGCCGACGGTCCGGGTCTTCTCCGTGGGGCGCGGCCGGGTGCCGCCGTCGACGGCGGCCGAGACGGCGCGCACCAGCCACGCGTTGACCGACAGGCCCTCGCGGGCCGCGGTCTCCTCGGCCCGGGCCTTGAGGTGGGCCGGCAGGCGCAGGTTGACGCGGGCGGTGCCGCCCTCGTCGGTGTCGGCCGGGGCCGGGAGCGGCTCTGCGGACGCTGCGGGCGCGGCCGGGGTGCCCCTGTCGGTGGGCGGCAGGGTCACCACGAAGTCGGGGTCGAGCCCGCGGAGCCGTACGTCGACCGAGCCGGGGGCGAGTTCACGGGTGATCTCGTCCATCGCGGCGGAGAGCACGTTGAGCATGGTCAGCCGGGTCGCCGACTCCAGGGGAGCGGTGAGCCTCTCGGCCAGCTCGCGGGCTTCGTCGCCGCCGGCCTCGGCGGCCACCGCGAGTTCGCGGCGGAGAGTGTCGACATACGGGGTGAGGTCCATGACGCCATCATGGCACCACGATGGCGCCATGTGCAAGCCCTCATGGCGCCACTGGTGGCGCGATCCTCCGGGCAACCCTTCTGAGCTGCACGAACGGCGGAAGACGAGTCCCATTGGATGGTGTCGCCGCGCCCGCGCACGGCCTTCCATGGATGCGGAGTGGCACCGCATGGCACCACATGGCACCACTCGGCGCCATGGCGCCTTGCCCCCGTCGATGTCGGCCGACTGTCGGTATCCGTTGACGAGCGACAGTTAGCGATATATCGTCGAGTTATCGAGACAGTTACTTCGAGACTGTCTCCCATGAGATGGACGACGAGAGGTGGTGGGTGCCATGCGCCCCGGAAATCCGTACAGGAAGGAAGAGGGAGGCGGGCGCGGCGGACGACGCCGTGGCCGTGGCCCGGAGTTCGGAGACGTACCCGGTGAGGGATTCGAGGGGCGGCACGCCTTCGGTCCGTTCGGTCCGCCCTTCGGTGGCGGGCCCGGCGGGCCTGGCGGCCCCGGGTTCCCCGGGCGTCCGCCGGGCGGCCCGTTCGGCCACGGCTTCGGCCGGGGGCACGGCGGTCCGCGTGGCCGGCGTGGTGGCCGGGCGCGGCGCGGGGACGTGCGTGCGTCGCTGCTCGCGCTGCTCAAGGAACGGCCGATGCACGGCTACGAGATGATCGCCGAGATCGCCGAGCGCACCGGCGGGGCCTGGCGCCCGAGCCCGGGTTCGATCTATCCGACCCTCCAGCTGCTGGAGGAGGAGGGGCTGATCACCGCCCAGGAGGTGTCCGGCAAGCGGCTGGTCTCGCTCACCGAGGCGGGCCGGGCCGAGGCCGATGCGGGGGCGGACGAGCCGTGGGCGGAGGCCGGTCGCGAGGTCGACTGGGAGGCCGTCCAGGAGGTCGGCCAGGCGCTCGGCGCGGTCGACAGCGCGATCCGGCAGGTGATGGCCACCGGCAGCGAGGCGCAGCGCGCCAAGGGGCTGGCCGTCCTCACCGAGGCCCGCAAGAAGCTCTACCTGATCCTCGCCGAGGATGACTGACCGGAGCGGGGGCCGGGCGGGGAGTGTGACGGGCGGTGCGGCTGCTCAGTCCTGTACGGCGAACAGTGCCGCGCAGACGAGCAGCAGCACCGCCCAGCCGAACCACAGCCAGCCGTTCGATCCGAGTGTCGCGCTGTAGAGAGTGATCAGGACGAGCAGACCGCCGGCCAGGAAGGCCGCCTGCCGGCCGTGCGGGGCGCCGTGCGGTGTGCCGCCGCCCGCTCCGGGGTGTCGCTTCGCGTGCGCCATCGCCGTCCTCCGTGTGCCTCGCCGCCGGGCCCGCGGGCGTGCCGCCGGGCCCGGGCCCGCAGCCGACGCCGCTAGCCGGACGTCTCGCCGTCCGTCACGGCGGTGCCCGGCGTGCCGTCGTCGTACTCGTAGCGCCAGTGCCAGCGCGCGCCCCGGTGCTGCTTGGCGCGCACGTACACCAGCGTCTCGGCCGGTACGTCCCCGTGGGCGGGTACCGGGACCCGGTAGGTTTTGGGCACGCCGTTGAACGGGCCCAGGGGGATCGGCAGGATCCGGCCGTCCAGGGGCCCGCCGACGAATTCGGTGTCCGCGCTTCTCACCCCACCAGCGTCTCACCTCCGGCCGCCCCGCGCGGCCATGAGTGTCCGGTCCGCACGGACGTGACCGGCCGGTGCGCAGGGGGCGGGTGTGACCGGAGAGGCACCGCCCCCGGTCATCCACAGGTCCTGCACACCCTTATCCTGCTGTGTACGCCCTCGGGTAGTACCCGGGTCAGCGGGCCTGTGTACGGGCCGGGTGTGGTGCGTGTCCGCGCGCCCGTCCGCCGAGCCGCAACTCTCGCGCTCCGTACCGTGACCCAGAGCGTCGGCCGTCCGGCAACCCCGGCTCCGGCCGCCCGGCGGAGACGGGGGACCGAGCACACCCGGGAAGCAGTGGGACGTGCCGGTTGTTGCCTCGCATGTGTTGCGTCGAACGCTGTGTCACACCAGGCACAGCAGATGTACCGGAAGGGGCCCGATGGAAGCCAGCAGCAGGTGGACCACCTGGTGGCAGAAGCGCGAACGTCAGCGGGCCCGCCCGGTGCCCTCGGACAGCCCCGCCGCCCGACTGGATCAGCTGCTCGGCGCCGTCCGCGCCGGCTTCCCGCTCGCCCCCGCCGCGCATCCGGCCGGCTACCGCTGTTCCTGCGACCGGGTCGGCTGTCCGGCTCCGGCCCAGCACCCGGTCTCGTTCGCCTGGCAGACACAGGCGACCACCGACCCCGAGCAGCTCGCCCGCTGGCTCTCCCGCGACCCGCAGGCGAACTTCATCACCGCCACCGGCCGCGCCCACGACGTGCTGGACGTCCCCGCCGAGGCCGGCGTGCTCGCCCTCGCCCGGCTCGCCGAGCTGGGCATCGAGGGCCCGGTCGCCGCCGTCGGCGGCGACCGCTACCTGTTCTTCACCGCGACCCGGGGCACCCCGGTCGACGAGGACGAGTGGTGGCCCAGCGTCCTGGACTCCACGCCCGACACCATGTCGGAGCACCCCGGCCTGCGCTGGCACTGCCGCGGCTCGTACACCCTGCTCCCGCCCGCCGCCCTGCCGGACGGCTCCGAGGTGCGCTGGCTGCGCGGCCCCGAGCAGCCGCTGCCGGACGCCCTGCGGGTGCTCGACGTCCTGACCGACGCCTGCACCGAGGTCGGCGCGGTCGCCGAGGAGCAGTGGCTCATCGGCTAGGCGCGTCCGCCGCCCCGGTCCGCCGCTCGGCGGACCGGGCGCCGCGCTACGGCAGGGTCAGCACCTCGGCGCCGTCGGCCGTCACCACGAGCGTGTGCTCGAACTGGGCGGTCCGCCTGCGGTCCTTGGTGACGACCGTCCAGCCGTCCTCCCAGATCTCGTAGTCGTACGTGCCCAGGGTGAGCATCGGCTCGATGGTGAAGGTCATCCCCGGCCGGATCACCTCGGTGGCCCGCTCGCTGTCGTAGTGCGGGATGATCAGGCCGGAGTGGAACGACGTGTTGATGCCGTGCCCGGTGAAGTCCCGGACGACCCCGTAGCCGAAGCGCTTGGCGTACGACTCGATGACCCGCCCGATCACGTTGACCTGGCGCCCGGGCTTGACGGCCTTGATCGCGCGGTCCAGTGACTCCCGGGTGCGCTCGACCAGCAGGCGGGACTCCTCGTCCACGTCGCCGCACAGGTACGTCGCGTTGAGGTCGCCGTGCACCCCGTGAATGTACGCGGTGGCGTCGATGTTGACGATGTCGCCGTCCTGCAGCACGGTCGAGTCCGGGATGCCGTGGCAGATCACCTCGTTGACGGAGGTGCAGATCGACTTCGGGAACCCGCGGTAGCCGAGGTCCGACGGGTACGCACCGTGGTCGCACATGTACTCGTGGGCGACGACGTCCAGCTCGTCGGTGGTGACACCCGGTGCGATCAGCTTCGCGGCCTCCGCCATCGCCTGCGCGGCGATCCGGCTCGCGATCCGCATCTTCTCGATCGTCTCCGCGCTCTGCACCTCGGGCCCGGTGTACGGGGTCGGCGCGGGCCGGCCGACGTACTCGGGGCGGGCGATGTGCGCCGGAACCTTGCGGGTGGGGGACTGGATACCGGGTACGAGAGCCATGGCCGCGAGTCTATCCGCCGGGTCGCGGCAGCCCCGGCGGTGTGTCGCGGAGCGCGGCCGGGAATGATCTGACAGGACGTCCGTACGAACGGGAGAGGCCCGCCATGGCTCTGGGATTCAACCGCAAACCGACCGGCAGGCCCGGCGAGTGGTTCTACTGCATCAAGCACGGCAAGGTCGAGGAGGGCCCGGAGTGCCCGGCCAAGGACCGCCTCGGCCCGTACGGCTCCCGCGAGGAGGCCGGTCACGCCCTGGAGATCGCGGACGAGCGCAACCGCGAGTGGCGCAAGGACGACGCGCAGTGGGAGGACGACGCCCGGGACAGGTCGTAGCGGCGGCCCGCTCAGGCCCCGGCGGGCGGGATGCGGCCCTCCAGGACGAGCGCCCGGGCCAGGCAGCCGAACGCGGCCGTCGAGGCCGCCGCGCGGACGATGTTCCAGCGCACCCAGGCGCCCTCGAAGTGCGCCCGCAGCGCGGCCGGATCGGCGATCCGGGCCGGGTCGCCGGCGGCCGCCAGGTCGTTGTTGAGCGGTACGTTCGCCGCTCCGGTGATCACCAGCACGACCCCGTACAGCACGATCGCGGCCACGATCCAGGGCAGTACCGGCCGCCCGTCGCCGCGCCCGTGGAGGGCGGCGGTGAGGACGGAGAAGACGATCGCGCCGCCGAAGCCGATCGCGAACCAGCCGTTCAGGATCGAGGTGTTGATCTTCTGCATCACGTCCACGAAGGTGCGGTCGTCGACCCGGCCCAGTGCGAGCATCACCGAGCACGCGTAGGCGTAGAACAGGCCCGCGACCAGGCCCGTCGTGACGGTCGCCGCGAGCAGCGAAGCGGTACGGAAGAGTGCGGACATCGGGACTCCAGGGCAGGGGCGGACGGCGGGCGGTGGCTCTTCTCCGGTGCCCCGCCAGTCAACCGCCGCCCGGTCCGGCCGGGCCATGGCCGAGAGGCTCACGCGCATGTGCGGGAGTCCAGGCGCGGGCCCGCGACGGCCCCCTAGACTCGGCCGCATGGACGCACTCGCGGGCCTGCTGGACGGGCCGAGAGCCCGGGGCGCCTTCCTGCTCAGGTCCGTACTGAACCCGCCGTGGGCCCTGCGGATCCAGGACCGGGCGCCGCTCACGCTGCTGGCCGTCGAGCGCGGCGAGGCCTGGATCGTCCCCGGCACCGGCCCGCCGGAGCCGCTGAAGCCCGGCGACATCGCCGTCGTACGCGGCCCCGAGCCGTACACCGTCGCCGACGACCCCGCGACCGAGCCGCAGATCATCATCCACCCCGGCGAGTTCTCCACCACCCCGGACGGCGTGGAACTGTGCGCCGACATGACGCTCGGCGTGCGCACCTGGGGCGACGGCCCGGACGGCTCGGCCGTGCTGCTCAGCGGCACGTACCAGGTGGACGGGGAGGTGAGCCGCCGGCTGCTGGCCGCCCTGCCGCCGGTGCTCGTCCTGCCCGCCGACGCCTGGAGCAGCCCGCTCCCGGCGCTGCTCGCCGAGGAGATCGGCCGGGACGAGCCGGGCCAGGAGGTCGTCCTCGACCGGCTGCTCGACCTGCTGCTGATCGCCGTCCTGCGGGCCTGGTTCTCCCGCCCCGGGGGCCGGGCCCCCGCCTGGTACCGGGCCCAGGGCGACCCGGTCGTCGGCCGAGCGCTGGACCTGCTGCACGAGGCGCCGGACCGCCCCTGGACGGTGGCCGGGCTGGCCGCCGAGGCCGGGGTCTCCCGGGCGGCGCTGGCCCGCCGCTTCAACGAACTCGTCGGCCAGCCGCCGATGGCCTACCTGACCGGCCGGCGGCTCTCGCTGGCCGCCGAGCTGCTCCGCGAGCCCGACGCCACCGTCGGTGCGGTGGCCCGCAAGGTCGGCTACGGCAGCGCCTTCGCGCTCAGCACCGCGTTCAAGCGCGAACGTGGCATCAGCCCGCAGGAGCACCGCGCCGGTCCGGTGGCGGCCCGCCCCTGAGGTCACGTCAACATGTCGACAACCGAAGCTGCTTCACCAACGGGTGACCGGATCGGCCGTCAGCCGGCGGAGCACGGCAGCCCAGCCACCCGCGCCACCCGGCCGGGAGCGGCGCGCCGGCGCCTCGCCGGCGGCGGCGCTCACCAGGTGCTGGACGAGCTCGAAGGGCTCCTCCTCGGGCGTCGCCACGGTCAGCGACTCGTCGGCCAGCGCGGCGAGTTCGCGGTCGCCGCTGTCCACCGCGAGGACGGTCGCACCGCCCCGGCGGGCGTCCTGCACCCGCTCCAGCAGCCCGGCGCCGGCCGCCGCGGGCGCCACCACCAGCACCGTCACCCCGCGTCCGGCCGCGGCCAGCCGCCGCAGGCCGTGCGAGAGATGCGCCGGCGAGCCCTCCGGCACCCGGTGGCGCAGCAGCGTCGGAGCCAGCCTGGGGACGTCCGACCAGGCGGCCTCGTCCTCCAGATGGGCCGCCAGGTGCCACGGCTCGTACCCGGCGGTGCCGACCAGCAGCAACCCGCCGGCCGAGCGGCGGGTGACGCTGCGGCGCAGGGCGCCCGCGAAGGCCCGGGTCGACTCGATCCAGCCCGTCCCGGCGAGGGACTCCCGGAGTGCTGAAACTCTCACCGCGTCCATAGCGGGTAAGCATGTCGTGGGGGCCGGGCCTTTGGCAGGATCATCGGCATGACTTCCCCCGATTCAGCGACGAACACCGCCCACGACCTGCCCGACGTCTCCGGCCTCGTCGTCGGCGTCCTGGGCGGTACCGGCGACCAGGGCCGCGGCCTCGCCTACCGGCTCGCCAAGGCCGGCCAGCAGGTCATCATCGGCTCCCGCACCGCGGAGCGGGCCGCGGCCTCCGCCGCCGAACTGGGCCTCGGCGTCCGCGGCGCGGACAACGCCACCACCGCCCGGGAGAGCGACGTCGTGATCGTCGCCGTGCCGTGGGACGGCCACGCCGCCACCCTCTCGGCCCTCCGCGAGGAACTGGCCGGCAAGATCGTCGTGGACTGCGTCAACCCGCTCGGCTTCGACAAGCAGGGCGCCTACGCCCTCAAGCCCGAGGAGGGCAGCGCCGCCCAGCAGGCCGCCGCCCTGCTGCCGGACTCCCGCGTCACGGCCGCCTTCCACCACCTCTCGGCGGTGCTGCTCCAGGACGAGTCCGTGGCGGAGATCGACACCGACGTGATGGTCCTCGGCGAGGAGCGCGCCGCCACCGACATCGTCCAGGCCCTCGCCTCCCGGATCCCCGGCATGCGCGGCATCTTCGCCGGCCGCCTGCGCAACGCCCACCAGGTCGAGTCCCTGGTGGCCAACCTCATCTCGGTCAACCGCCGCTACAAGGCCCACGCGGGCCTGCGGATCACCGACGTGTGACACCCCGGCGCCCGCTGCCGGACGGCCGTGCCCGGCCCCGGCGAAGGACCCGACCGCACCGCGGCCGGGTCCTTCGCCGTCCCGTGCGCACGAGGACGGGCACTCGGACGGCGGCTCGTGCAGCGACCGGCCACGCCGGTGCCGTGGCCGAGGCGCTGCGCGCCGCGCGGTCCCTCAGCCGCCGAGGGCTGTCATCACCTGGCGCAGCTGTGCGAGCGGCTCCGGGCCGCAGATCCGCAGGACCACCGTCTGCGCGCCCGCGTCCCCGAGCGAGCGGAGCGCCTCCGCCGCCTCGGCCGGCGTGCCCCCGGCCGCGAACGTCGCCGACTCGTCGCGCCCCAGCCACTGCGCGTGTCCGGCGACGGCGTCCCGCAGGGCCGGCGCCGCCGTGTCTCCCAGACCAAGGAAGGTGAACACGGTGATCGAGTGGTCCGGGCCCGCTCCGCCGCGCTCCGCTGCGGCACGGACCGCGCGCAGGTCCTCCGGGCCGTGACCCTCGGCCACGAGCGTGCCCTGCGCCGCCCGGCCGGCCAGTTCCAGGGACTTGGGCGAGACGACGCCCGCGATCACCGGCGGCACCGCGTCCTTCGCCGGCGGGTGGACCAACTCGATCCCGTCGATCCGCAGTTCACGCCCGTCCACGGTGACGCGCTCGCCGCGCAGCAGGCCGCGCACCGCGGTCAGGGTCTCCTCCAGCAGGGCCAGCGGTGACCGCGGGGCCACCCCGGCCTGCCGCATCCACTCCCGCACACCGTGACCGATCCCGGCCACCAGCCGGCCGGGGAAGACCCTGGCCAGGGTGGCCACCTCCATCGCCAGCAGGGCGGGGCTGCGCAGGGGGGCGGGCGCGATCCCGATGCCGACCCGCAGCCGCTCCGTCGCCCCCAGCGCCACCGCCGCCGCCGAGATCCCGCCGTTCCACCCCAGGTCCTCGACGACCCACAGATCGTCCGTCCCCAGCGCCTCGACCTCGCGCGCGAAGGCGGGCAGCTCCGCCGGGTCCCAGGAGCGGTCATACATCACACCGATACGAAAGGCCGTCATGAACGGCCAAGTTACCGCCACGCATCGCCGGGCATCGTCCCGGTCCCGGTCCCGGGGTCGATCCGGTGCACCGGCAGGCCATCCCGGGCCCCTCCTGACGCGATTCGACAGCGCCGCCGGAGCCCGCCCGCCCCCGACGGCCCCTTCCCGCACTGCCTCCGTGCCTGCCGGCCCGGCCCGGCGGCCCTGCCGTGATCGCCTACGGCAGGGCCGCCGTCAGGACGGCCACTGCGGTTCGGAGACGGTCGCGGCCAGTGCGTCGAGGAGTACCTGGGCGGGCTGGGAGGCGGGCGGCTTGCCGTGGACGGCGGCGACGACCTGCCGGCGCATGCCGGCGATCCGGTCGAGCCTGACACCGGGGTGGCGGTTGGCGACCAGGGTGAGGCCGGAGAGCAGGCTGACGCCCAGTCCGGCCGCGACGAGGGCCTGGACGGCGACGTAGTCGTCGGTCTCGAACTCGACGGTCGGCGCGAAGCCGGCCCGCCCGCAGGCCTCGACGAGGTGCTCGCGGCAGCGTTCGCAGCCGGCGATCCAGCGGGTGCCGGCGTAGGTGGCCAGCTCCGCCCGGGGGCCGTCCCAGGTGCGGTCGGCCGGTGTGACGACGTACAGCGGCTCTTCCAGGAGCGGTGTCATCGTGGTGTCGCGGCGATCGCGCTGGGGCGGGTCGCCGTGCTGGAAGATCAGCGCGACGTCGACGTCGTTGTTGCGCAGGGCGCTGAGTGCGTCCGGTGGTTCGGCCTCGATCAGGGTGAGCTGGATGCCGGGGTACTGGGCGGAGACGCGGGCGGCCGCGAGCGGCACCAGGGTGGCCAGTGCCGAGGGGAAGGCGGCGAGACGGACCCGGCCGGTGCGCAGCCCGGCCAGCTCCTCGAGTTCGGCGTGCACCGACTCGACCTGGGCGAGGATCGACTCGGCGCGGTCCACCAGCAGCCGGCCGGCGTCGGTGAGCCGGATGCCGCGCCCCATCCGCTGCAGCAGCGGCACGCCGACCTCGGCCTCCAGTTTGGCGAGTTGGTGGCTCACCGTCGGCTGGGCGTAGTGCAGCGCCTCGGCGGCCGCGGTGACCGAACCTTCACGGGCGACGGCCACCAGGACGCGCAGCCGACTCAAGTCGATCATGCGTGAATCATAGCCCGCGTCGATGAAAGCCTCGAAAACACGCATTGGACCGCTACCGGGTCCACTGGAAGGGTGGTGTGAAAGTTAGTGCGAGAGGCGGACGGCAGTTCACATCGCCGTCGGTGATCTCACTCCCCGTCACATGTGCCTGCTGCCCGGGCACGGAAAGGAGACGTCGCATGAGCACGGCTGTGAATCCACCGTCGCGATCGATGTCGGTGAGCGACAACGCGGCGCGCACCCTGGCGAACGCCACCAAGACCGTTCCGCAGATGGCCTCCATCACGCCTCGCTGGCTGGTGCACCTGATGTCCTGGGTGCCGGTCGAGGCGGGCATCTACCGGGTGAACAAGGTGGTCCACCCGGAGTCGGTGCGCATCGAGTGCGACAACTTCGACGAGTCGCCGCTGCCCGACACCTTCGTCGACTACTCGCAGGAGCCCCGGGAGTACCGGCTCAAGGCCGTCCAGACGGTCCTCGACCTCCACACCCGGATCACCGACCTGTACTCCAGCCCGCACGACCAGACCGCCCAGCAACTGCGGCTGACCATCGAGGCGGTGAAGGAGCACCAGGAGGGCGAGCTGATCAACAGCCCGGAGTACGGGATGCTGAGCAGCGTGGCGGACGGCCAGCGGATCTCCACGATGGCGGGCCCCCCGACGCCGGACGACATGGACCGCCTGATCACGAAGGTGTGGAAGCAGCCCGCCTTCTTCCTCACCCACCCGGAGGGCATCGCCGCCTTCGGCAGGGAGTGCACCCGTCGCGGCGTGCCGCCGGCGACGGTGAGCATGTTCGGCTCGCAGTTCCTGACCTGGCGCGGCCTGCCGATCATCCCGTCGGACAAGGTCCCGCTGGAGAACGGCCGGACGAAGATCCTGCTGCTGCGCACCGGCGAGTCGCGCCAGGGCGTGGTCGGACTGTTCCAGCCCGGTCTCTCGGGGGAGCAGGGGATGGGCCTGTCGGTGCGCTTCATGCAGATCGACCGGAGTGCCATCGCCTCCTACCTGATCTCCCTGTACTGCTCGCTCGCGGTGCTCACCGAGGACGCGCTCGCGGTGCTCGACGACGTCGAGGTGGACAAGTTCCATGACTACGCCCCCACTTACCGGTAACGAGAACGCCCCGGCGTGGCTGCCGGACGAGGCGACGCTGAGCCGGCTGGCCGGGGAGCTCTTCCGAGCCCTCCCCGGGCAGCCGGCCGGCTCGCCGGCTCCGGCCCCCGACGGCGGCTCGCAGTGGCCGGTACCGGCCGGCCTGCCGGCCGCGGACCCGCCCCCGCCGGCGCCGACCGCCGGGATGAGCCCGCCGGCCGGGCCGCCGCCGACCAGCGCCCCGGCGACCTGGGCGGTCAGCGCACCCGGGCCCGGCTCCGGACCGGCCCCGGCGCCGGTGGCGCCGGCCCTGCCGGTGGTCCCCGGAGCGCCGACGGCCGCACCGGCCGCCGCACCGCCGGCCGCACCGGCCGCCGCACCGGCCGCCGCACCGCCGCAGCCCTCGGGCGCCGGGCCCTACTACTTCCTCACCGAGGCGCCCGGATACCCCGCGAAGGCTCCGGAGCTCCCCGGCTTCGGGCACCTGGGGCTGCCGTCCCTCTTCGTGCCCGAGCCGCCGACGGCCACCACCGCGCCGTACTACTTCGTCCAGGAGCCCGCGGCACCGGTCGGGCTGCCGCTCGACCAGCACCCGGCGTTCGACGTGCGGGCGGTCCGCCGGGACTTCCCGATCCTGTCCGAACTGGTCAACGGCCGCCCGCTGATCTGGCTGGACAACGCGGCGACCACGCAGAAGCCGCAGGCGGTGATCGACCGGCTGGTGGAGTTCTACTCGCGGGAGAACTCCAACATCCACCGGGCGGCGCACGAGCTGGCCGCCCGGGCCTCGGACGCCTACGAGGGTGCCCGGAACACCGTCGCCCGGTTCATCGGGGCGGGCTCCGCCGAGGAGATCGTGTTCGTCCGGGGCACCACCGAGGCGATCAACCTGGTGGCCAAGGCGTGGGGGCCCCGGAACATCCGTGCGGGCGACGAGATCGTCATCTCCCACCTGGAGCACCACGCCAACATCGTGCCCTGGCAGATGCTGGCGGAGCAGACCGGCGCGGTGATCAAGGTGATCCCGGTCGACGACGACGGGCAACTGCTGCTCGACGAGTACGCCGCGCTGCTGTCCGACCGCACCAAGCTGGTCTCGGTCACCCAGATGTCCAACGCGCTCGGCACCGTCGTGCCCGTCGAGCAGATCATCGAGCTCGGGCACCGGGCCGGGGCACGCGTCCTGGTCGACGCGGCGCAGTCCGTCCCGCACCTGCCGATCGACGTCAGGGCGCTGGATGCGGACTTCCTGGTCTTCTCCGGGCACAAGCTGTTCGGGCCGACCGGGATCGGGGTGCTCTACGCCAAGCGGGAGGTCCTTGAGGACATGCCCCCGTGGGAGGGCGGCGGCAACATGATCACCGACGTCACCTTCGAGCGGTCCAGCTACCAGCCGGCGCCGAACCGCTTCGAGGCCGGCACCGGCAACATCGCCGACGCGGTGGGGCTCGGCGCGGCCATCGAGTACGTCGAGCGGATCGGCCTGCCGAACATCGCCGCCTACGAGCACACCCTGCTGGAGCACGCCACCGAGGGCCTGCGCGGCGTGCCCGGGCTCCGGCTCGTCGGCACGGCGCCGAACAAGGCGAGCATCGCGTCGTTCGTCCTGGACGGCTACGAGCCGAGCGAGGTCGGCACCGCGCTCAACAAGGAGGGCATCGCGGTGCGTTCGGGCCACCACTGCGCGCAGCCGATCCTGCGCCGCTACGGCCTGGAGGCCACCGTCCGGCCGTCGTTCGCCTTCTACAACACCCACGAGGAGGTGGACACCCTGGTCGCGGTGGTCCACCGGCTCGCGGACCGCCGCGGCAAGCGCCACTGACCCGCGCCGAGTCCGTGGAAGTGCCTTCCGCCCGGTACGGCCGGGGCCTGTCCAAGGCCTCCGCCGTACCGGGCGGAAGGCACTTTCCGCGTCCGGCGGCGGACCCGGGCGCGGGTCAGGCCGGGGCGGACAGCCGGGCGGCGGCGTCCTTCCAGGGGCGGGGGTCGCCCGGCTCACCGTCGCCGGGCGCACCGTCCTCGTACCAGCCGGTGCCCGCGAGCCAGGTCTCCAGCCACTGCGCCAGGCTCGGCGCGTCCACGTACCAGGCCTCCTCCCAGCCGCCCACGACGCCGTTCGGCTCGAAGTGCAGGACGGTGGCCGGCCCGCTCAGGCAGTCCACCGCCGCGAGCATGCCGCAGCCCCAGGCCAGGATCGGCAGCACGCCGGCCGGCCAGTGCGGATCGTCCTCGCCCTCGATGCCCGCGCGCTCGGCGCGGTACGTCCCGACGAGGCTCTCGCCGGGGCCGGTCAGGGGAAAGAGCCGGTAGCCGGGGCCGAAGCCGCCGTTGCCGACCTCGCGGTAGAGCCCGGCGAGCAGCGGGGGCAGGGTCACACCGAGGAGCGCCTCGGCGGCGGCCAGCTCCGTCGCGGTCACCGGCGGAGGAACGGCCTCCTCGCCGGCCCCGGCGTGCCGCGCCACCCGTGCGAGAAGTCCCTCGGTATCCGTCATGCCGCGATCCTCCCAGCAGCCGCCGACAGACCCGGCCGCCGAACACCCGCGGGCCCCCTGGGCCGCGGGCGCCGGGCCGTCGGCCACAATGGGGGCTGACCGTACCCGGCTTTAGGAGCCTCCCGCCATGCCCCGCACCGCCCTCTACGCCTCGATCGTCCTCGTCCTCGCGGTGGCCGCCGCCGTGGTGTCCTTCGTGCAGGGGAACTGGCTGGGCGTGGTCTGGGTGCTGCTGGCGGGGGTGTCGAGCAACATCGCGTGGTTCCACCTCCGCAAGGACCGGCAGGCGAAGGCGGCGGCGGGCGGCCGCTGAGCCGGGGCTCAGTGGTTCCAGAAGCGGAACAGGTAGTCGCCGAGGAACAGGTAGCCGCGGTCGACGCCGAACAGGTCGGTGACGCTGTAGACCAGGTCGAAGAACCAGCGGTTCACCTCGGGCTGCCAGAGCAGGGCGAACACCGCCAGCATCCCGTACGGCGCGAACGGCTCCACGCTGCGCCGGGCCTTCGGTGACAGCCAGGGCTCCAGGATGCCGTAGCCGTCCAGGCCGGGGACGGGCAGCAGGTTCAGCAGGGCCGCGCTGACCTGGAACATCCCCAGGTAGGCGAGGGCGGCGGAGAGCGCGGAGTAGGGCAGCTCCCGGCCCTCGAAGTCGATCCGGTCCGTCGGGCTCTCGAACCAGCCCGCCCCGACGGCGGTCAGCAGGACGGCCGCGAAGAGGACGTTGACCAGCGGGCCGGCCGCCGAGATCAGGCTGTGCTTGAGCCTGCCCCTGATCCGGTGGCGCTCGATGTACACGGCGCCGCCGGGCAGGCCGATCCCGCCCATGATCACGAAGACCACCGGCAGGACGAAGCTGAACAGCACGTTGGTGTACTTCAGCGGGTTCAGCGTCAGGTAGCCCTTGGCGCCGATCGAGATGTCGCCGCCGTGCAGGGCGGTCCGCGCGTGCCCGTACTCGTGCAGGCAGAGCGAGACCATCCACCCCGAGATGACGAACAGGAACACCCCGAAGCCGGGGTCGTTGCCGTAGCCCGACCAGACGGCCCAGCCGGAGGTGCCGAGAACCGCCAGCAGGACCCAGAAGACCGGGCTGATCCGACGGTCCTCCCTGCTCGAGCGCCGCGCTTCCGCGAAGGTCATGATGCGTTGGCTCCCATGATGCGATGGCTCCGGAGGGTTGAGAGGCGGGAGGGCGGGGGAGTGCGGACCGGGCCCGGCCCGGGCACCGATCATGCCGTCCGGGCCGGGCCCGGACAAGCCGTCACCGGTGAACGTACGGGACACCCGGCCGGGTTCCGTGGCCGGTGCGGCGGTGCCGGACGGCCGGGTACCGGATATATGTGCGTGCGCACTGCCGGACGTCGACCAGAATGGGCGGGTGCACTACGGCATCCTCGGTACCACCACGGCCCACCACGACGACGGCACGCCCGTCCCGCTCGGCGGGGCCCGGCTGCGCGCGCTGCTCGCCGCCCTCGCGCTGCGGCAGGGCCGCCCGGTGCCCGCCGAGCTGCTGGTCGACGAGGTCTGGGGCGACGAACCGCCGCAGGACGCCGCGGCCGCCCTGCAGACCCTGGTCGGACGGCTGCGCCGGACGCTGGGCCGCACCGAGATCGCCTCCGGCCCGGCCGGGTACTGGCTGACCGGTCCGCACACCGACGCCGCCGAGTTCCAGCGCCTCGCCGCCGAGGGCCGCCGGGCCCTGGACGCCGCCGACCACGAGCGGGCCGCCGCCCTGCTGCGCTCGGCCCTCGACCTCTGGCGCGGCCCCGCCCTCGCCGACCTGCCCGACCGGGCCGGCCCGGCGACCCGGCTGGAGGTGCAGCGCGAGGAGACCCGCCGGCACCGGATCAGCGCCGACCTGGGCCTCGGCCGCGCCGCCGACCTGACCGCCGAGCTCGCGGGGCTCGCCGACCTGCACCCGCTGGACGAGCAGGTGCAGTACCTGCTGATCCGGGCGCTGCACGACAGCGGCCGCAGCTCCGACGCGCTGCGCCAGTACGAGCGGGTCCGGCGGGCGCTGGCGGCCGAGCTGGGCACCGACCCCGGGCCGCAACTGCGCTCGATCCAGGAGGAGTTGCTCAACCCGGCCGCCGCCGCCCAGCCGCCCGCCGCACCGGCCGCCGCCCCGCGCCCGGGCGGCAACCTGCGGCCCCGGCTGACCAGCTTCGTCGGCCGGGAGAGCGACCTCGCCGCCCTCAGGGCCGCGCTCGCGGCGGGGCGGCTGACCACCCTCACCGGCCCCGGCGGCTCCGGCAAGACCCGGCTGTCGGTCGAGGCCGGCCGCGCCGAACAGGGCGGCGGGGCCTGGCCGGACGGCGTCTGGCTGGCCGAACTCGCGCCGCTGGACAGCCCGGAGGCCGTCCCCGGGGCGGTGCTCTCCGCGCTCGGGCTGCGCGAGACCGTGCTGCACACCGGCGGCAAGGTGGCCGAGGTGATCGACAGCCGTACCGACGACCCGGTGCGCAAGATCGTCGAACACTGCGGCCGGCGCCGGATGCTGATCGTCCTGGACAACTGCGAGCACGTCGTCCAGGCCGCCGCCGACCTCACCGACCAACTGCTCGCCGAGTGCCCCGGCCTGACCGTGCTGGCCACCAGCCGCGAGCCGCTGGGCGTCCCCGGCGAGAGCGTCCTGCCCGTCGAACCGCTGCCCGACCCGGTGGCCCTGCGCCTGCTGATGGAGCGCGCCGCCTCGGCCCGTCCGGGCTTCGACCCGGACGGCGATCCGGCGGCCTGCGCCGAGATCTGCCGCCGCCTCGACGGCCTGCCGCTCGCCATCGAACTCGCCGCCGCCCGGCTGAGGGTCATGACGCCGCGTCAGATCGCCGACCGGCTGGACGGCCGGTTCGCCCTGCTCACCGCCGGCAGCCGCACCCTGCTGCCCCGCCAGCAGACCCTGCGCGCCGTCGTCGACTGGAGCTGGGACCTGCTGGGCAAACGCGAACGGGCCGTCCTGCGCCGCCTGTCGGTCTTCGCCGGCGGCTGGACGCTGGAGGACGCCGAGGCGGTCTGCTCCGACGAGGCCGGGGTGCCGCGCGAGGAGGTCGCCGACCTGCTGCTCTCGCTGGTCGACAAGTCCCTGCTGGTGGCCGGCCTGGACACCGGCGGCCCGCCGCGCTACTGGATGCTGGAGACCATCCACGAGTACGCCGCCGAGCGGCTCGCCCAGGAGCCGGCGGACGACGTCCAGCTGCGCCACGTACGGCACTTCCGGGAGCTGGTGCGCACCGCCGAGCTGGACATCCACGGCCCGCAGCAACTGCGCCTGCTCGGCGTGCTGGACCGCGAGCAGGACAACATCCGGGCCGCGCTGCGCCGGGCCGTCGACCGGCGGCTGGAGGACGAGGCGCTGCTGCTGGCCCTGGGCATGAGCTGGTACTGGACGCTGCGGGGCTACAACTCCGAGGCGTGCGCCTGGTACGACGCCGTCGCGGCGCTGGGCCCCGACCCGTTCGCCGACGACGCCCCGCCGGGCGTGCCGCTGGCCGACGACGTCGTGGAGCACACGCCGCCGCTGCCGCCGGGCGTCCTGCTGGAGGGCCGTCGCCAGCTCAGGCTCTACCGGCTGATGCGCCTGTTCGACGGGAACGTCGACATGCTCGGCAGCGGGGAGGTCACCGACCTGGCGGAGCGCATCCTGGCCGTCTACACCCCGGAGCTCCCGCAGTCGTACCGGTTCCCGGCGCTGATGCGGGTGTTCGCGCTCTTCCTGGCCGGGCAGATGGGCCGGATGCGGGAGATGCTCGACGAGGTGGTGGAGGGCTGCCGGGCGCACGGCCGCACCAGTGACCTGGCCTTCATCCTGATGCTCCGGGCCAAGATGCGCAACGACATGCCGGAGGGGCTGGACGGCGGCGCGGCCGACGGCGAGGAGTCGCTGGCGCTGTTCACCGGCTCCGGTGACCTGTGGGGGATGTCGCAGGCGCTCGCGGCCCGCGGGGAGACCCTGGCGAACCAGGGGATGGCCGAGGAGGCCGCCGCCGCCTACCGCGAGGCGATGAAGCTGGCGGAGGAGCTGGGCGCTCCGCAGGAGGTGCCGATGCTCATGGTCCAGCTCGGCAACGCCCTGATGAAGACCGACCTGGCCGAGGGCGAGCAGACGGTCAGGGCGGCCCTGGAGCTCGTCGGGCCGCACAACCAGGCGGCCAACGGCACGATCCTCTTCGGGCACCTGATCCTCGCCGGCCTGCACGCCGAGCGGGAGGAGTACGCCGAGGCGATCGCCGAGCTGGATCTGCTGGACTCCGTCCGGCACACCTTCGGCCCGATGGTCCCGGGTGTCGTGTCGGCGATGCTCGCCTGCACCCGGGGCTGGATCCTCGCGCGGGCCGGCGAGCCGGAGCAGGGCCTGGAGCTGCTCCACGGCGGCTGGATGCTGCTGCGGGAGATCAGGGGCGACGCCGGTGTGTTCGCCGAGCAGATGACGGTGATGATGATGCCCGCGGCGGCGGGTGTGCTGCGGGCCTTCGCGGAGCGGGACGCCGCCGCCGCCCCGGCCCGGCGGGCCGCCACGCTGCTCGGCGCGCACGGCGGGCTGAACGGGCCGGGCGGCATGCACCTGGAGCAGCTGGACCGCGACCGGGCGGAGCGGAGCCTGCGGCTGCTGCTGGGTGACGAGGAGTACGAGGCCGCCTACGCCGAGGGCGGCGGCCTCTCGCTGGGAGAGGCCGCCGCCCTGCTGGACGCGCTCGGCAGCGGTTCGCCGTACTGACGGCGGGCCGCCGGCCACGGGTGCTCAGGTCCGCTTGCGGAACCGGGCCACGGCCAGTGGCGCGAAGACGGCGGTGATGGCCACCGACCAGCCGAGCACGATCAGCACCGAGTGCGTCAGCGGCCCGCCGTTCAGCAGGTTCCGGCAGGCGTCGGCGAGCGCCGAGAGCGGGTTGTAGTGGGTGAAGGCCTGGAGCCAGCCGGGCATCGAGTCGGTCGGCGCGAAGATCGAGCTGCCGAACTGCAGCGGCATGATCACCAGCATCGAGACCCCCTGGACGGCCTGGGCGCTGCGCAGCGCCATGCCGAGCAGCATCGAGATCCAGACGATCGACATGCCGAACAGCAGGGACAGGCCGATCGCGGCCAGCAGCTCCAGCGGGCCGGTCTTGATCTCGAAGCCGAGGATCATCGCGAAGACGATCAGGATGGTGAAGGAGAGAAGGGCCCGGCAGGTCTCGGCCGCGATCTTGGAGACCAGGACGGCGGACCGGCCGATCGGCAGTGTCCGGAAGCGGTCCATCACGCCGGTCTGGAAGTCGCTGTTCAGTCCGGTGCCGACGGCCATCGCCAGGGTGAGTCCGGTCTGCCCGAGCAGGCCGGGGATCATGTACTGCTTGTAGGAGTCCTGGTCGCCGGAGATCGCGCCGCCGAAGACGTAGACGAACAGCACGGTGAAGATGACCGGCATCAGCACCGCGTCGAACATCGACTCCGGGTCGGCCTTGATCCGCATCAGGTTGCGGCGCGTCAGCGCGCCGATGTGGCGCAGGGTGGAGCGCAGGCCGATCCGCGGGTCGGTGTCGGCGGCAGGTTCGAGGGCCCTGGCCGGGGCCGGGGTGAGGGTCGCGGTGCTCATACGGCGGGCTCCTTCGCGAGGGTGGGGACGGCGTCGGCCGGGGCGTCGGTGGCGGGCTTCCCGGTGATGGTGAGGAAGACCTCGTCCAGGCTCGGCGTCTTGGTGTCGATCCCGGCGATGCCGAAGCCCCGGGTGCCCAGCAGGCCGACGACGGCGGTGAGCTGCTCGTCGCCGGTGATCGGGACGGAGAGCAGGCCGGTGTCCGCGGAGAAGGTGGCGCCGCCGATGCCGCCGTCGCCGAGGCAGCGGGCCATCTCGGGCAGCTCGGCCGGGCGCACCGGCCGGACCTGCAAGGTCCGCCCGCCGACCTGGGCCTTCAGGTCGGCGACCTGGCCGGCCGCGATCACCTTGCCCTTGTCGATGACGGTCAGCTCGTCCGCGAGCTGCTCCGCCTCCTCCATGTACTGGGTGGTGAGCAGGACGGTGGCGCCCTCGGCGACCATCCGCTGCACCTCGTCCCAGACCTCGTTGCGGGTGCGCGGGTCGAGGCCGGTGGTGGGCTCGTCCAGGTAGAGCACCTTGGGGCGGCCGATCATGCTGGCGGCGAGGTCGAGCCGGCGGCGCATGCCGCCCGAGTAGGTCTTGGCGGTGCGCCTGGCGGCCTCGGTGAGCGAGAAGCGCTCCAGCAGCTCGGTGGCGCGCGCCTTGGCCTCCTTGCTGGAGAGGTCGAGGAGCCGGCCGATCAGGTAGAGGTTCTCGTAGCCGGAGAGCATCTCGTCGACGGAGGCGTACTGCCCGGTCAGGCCGATCGTGCGGCGCAGCTGCTTGGGCTGGCGCAGGACGTCGTAGCCGCCGACGAACGCCGTCCCGGCGTCCGGCTTGATCAGCGTGGACAGGACGCGGACCAGCGTGGTCTTGCCGGCGCCGTTCGGCCCGAGGACGCCGAGCACGGTGCCCTGGCGGACGCTGAGGTCGACGCCGTCCAGCGCCTTGGTGGCGCCGTAGTGCTTGACGAGGCCGCGGACCTCGACGGCGATACCCGGTTCAACGGGTGCCCGGTCGTTCCGGGGAGTGGCGATTCGTGTCATGCCCCGAGACTGCCCGGTCGTACTGTCGGGCCGCTGTCACGCGACTGTCAGCGGGCCGCCGTACCGTCGCGCCGCTGTCACGGCCCCGGCGCGGACGCCTCCGGACACGGCGGCGGGGCGGGCCCGGTGGACCCGCCCCGCCGTACCGGTGTCAGCTGAAGCTGTGCTCCGCCGCCGGGAAGGCCCCAGCGGAGACGTCGGCCGCGAACTCGCGGGCGGCGTCGCCGAGGACGGCCCGCAGGTTGGCGTACTGCTTGACGAACTTGGGCACCCGGCCCGCGGTCATGCCGGCCATGTCCGTCCAGACCAGCACCTGGGCGTCGGTGTCCACGCCCGCGCCGATGCCGACGGTCGGGATCGCCAGCTCCTCGGTGACCTGGGCGGCCAGCTCGGCCGGCACGGCCTCCAGGACGACGGCGAACGCGCCGGCCTGCTGGACGGCCTTGGCGTCCCGCAGCAGCTGGTGCGCGGCCTCGTCGCCGCGCCCCTGGACGGGGTAGCCGCCGAAGGCGTGCACGGACTGCGGGGTGAGGCCGATGTGGGCCATCACCGGGATGCCGGCCTCGACGAGCAGCTCGATCGAGCGGGCGCTGCGCTCCCCGCCCTCCAGCTTGACGGCCCCGGCGCCGGCCTCCTTCATCAGGCGGGCGGCGTTGTGCATGGCCTGGGCGGGGGACTCCTGGTACGAGCCGAACGGCATGTCGGCGACGATCATGGCGCGCTTGGTGCCCCGGACGACGGCGGCGGAGAGCATCACCATCTGGTCCATGGTCACCGGCACGGTCGTCTCGTAGCCGAGGTGGCAGTTGCCGGCCGAGTCGCCGACGAGCAGCACCGGGATGCCGGCCTCGTCGAAGACGCCGCCGGTCAGGGCGTCGTAGGCGGTGAGCATCGACCACTTCTCGCCGCGCTGCTTGGCTGCGGCGAGGTCGCGGACGGTGACCCGGCGGTTGGTGACGCCGCCGTAGAGGGTGGCGGTCGAGGCCTGGCCCCGGGCAGGCGAGGGCGAAGGCGAAGAAGCGTTCATCGAACAGGCTCCTGAAGGGTTGTGGTCTCGTGGCGCCGTACGGCGTCCCCGGATCACCTCCATGCTTGCACGGCTCGACGCGGGCGCAAAGAGGCGTGCGGGCGGCCGGGTGCGATCTGCGGCACATCACGGCGGAACCCGGGATTTGCCACAAGTTTACGATACGAGGTCGTCTCGTATCGAAATCGGCGCTACGCTGCCGGAGGGGGTTGCGAGACGTATTCGTCTCGTAAAGTCCCGCCAGTCTCATCACGTCCGGACGGGAACAGCCATGACCACCGCCACCGCGCCACCCCGAGTGCCCGAAGCAGTCCACCGCCGCCGCTGGGCGATCCTGGGCACCCTGGTGCTCGCCCTGCTCGTCGTCGTCCTCGACAACTCGATCCTGAACGTCGCGATGAAGACCATCGCCTCGCCCGCCCCGGTCGGCCTGGGCGCCGGCCAGAGCGACCTCGAATGGGCGATCAACTCCTACACGCTGGTCTTCGCCGGCCTGCTGTTCACCGCCGGCCTGCTCGGCGACCGCTTCGGCCGCAAGAAGACGCTGCTGGCCGGCATGCTGGTGTTCGGCCTCGGCTCGCTGCTCTCCGCGCTGGCCTCCTCGCCCGGCGAACTCATCGGCTACCGCGCCGTGATGGGCCTCGGCGGCGCCTTCGTGATGCCGGCCACCCTCGCCATCATCATGAACGTCTTCGAGCGCTCCGAGCAGCCCAAGGCGATCGGCATCTGGGCCGGCGCGGTCGGCCTCGCCATCGCGATCGGCCCGATCACCGGCGGCCTGCTGATCGAGCACTTCTGGTGGGGTTCGGTCTTCCTGGTGAACGTCCCGATCGTGGCCGTCGCGCTGGTCGCGATGGCCGTCCTCGTCCCGGACTCCAAGGACCCGAACCCGGGCCGGGTCGACCCGGTCGGCGTCCTGCTGTCCGTGATCGGCCTGGTCGCCCTGATCTACGGCATCATCAAGGGCGGCGAGCTGGCCGACTTCACCGCCGCCGGAGCCTGGGTCCCCGTCCTGGTCGGCGTGCTGGCACTGGCCGCGTTCGTCTGGCACGAGCGGCACACCGACCACCCCGCGCTGGACGTCGGCTGGTTCCGCAACAAGGTGTTCAGCGCCTCCGTCTCGGTCGTCGCGCTGGTGTTCTTCGCGCTGATGGGCGTCTCGTTCTTCAGCGTCTTCTACATGCAGAGCGTGCGCGGCTACAGCGCCCTGGCCGCCGGCGTGCTGATGCTGCCGCTGGCCGCCGCGCAGCTGGTCTTCGCCCCCCGGGCCCGCCTGGTGGTGGACCGCTTCGGCGTCCGGGCGACCTGCGCCGCCGGCATGGCGGCGATCACCGTCGGCTTCCTCGGCTACCTCCTGCTGGACGTCACCACCCCGATCTGGGTGCTGGTGGTGCTCGGCTTCGTGATGGGCACCGGGATGGCACACGTGATGCCGCCGGTCACCGTGGCGATCATGAGCTCGCTCCCCCGGGAGAAGGCCGGCGCCGGCTCGGCGCTGAACAACACCTTCCGCCAGGTCGGCGGCTCGCTCGGGGTCGCCGTGCTCGGCGCGGTGCTCTCCGCCGTGTACCGCGACGGCATCTCCGACCGGCTCACCCAGCTCCCCGCCGCCCTGCGGGACAAGGCGGGCGAGTCGCTGGAGGCGACCTTCGCCGTCGCGGGCCGGCTCGGCCCCGACGGCGCCGGGCTGATCGACCCGGCCAAGGTCTCGTTCATCCACGCGATGCACGTGGTCGCCGGGATCTCGGCGGGCGCCACCGCCGTCGGCGTCCTGCTGGCCTGGTTCCTGCTGCCCGCCCGGGTGGCACCCGGCGGGCCGGGCGCCCCGGCCGGGCCGCCCGCCGCGGAGCAGGCCAGGCCGCTGGAGCGGGAGTCCGCCGGCGCTTGAGCCGGTAGGTGGAGAATGGGCCCTGTCCCTCCTGCCGGAGGGGCCGGGCCCGCACCCGCGCCGCGGGAGGGGCGCGGCCGGTACCGACCAGGGAGAAGGAAGAGCGGGGATGGAGACAGGGAGCACGGCCACCACGGCTGCGGCGGAGCACGACTGCACCCTCCCCGCCGGCGAGAGCTGTGGGACGCCCCGCCGCGGCCGCCCGCGCAGCGAGGCCGCCGAACAGGCCATCTTCGCCGCGGTCGAGCAGCTGATGGAGGGCGGCGCGAGCCTGTCCCAGCTGTCCGTCGAGGGCATCGCCGCCGCCGCCGGGGTCGGCAAGGCCACCATCTACCGGCGCTGGCCCAACAAGGAGGCCCTGCTGGTCGACGTGGTGGCCCGGCTGGAGGCGCCGGAGCCGCAGCTCACCGGCGGCAGCGTCCGCGACGACCTGGTCGAGATGGTCGACTACATGCGCCGGCGCGGGCTGGCCAAGCGCTCGCGCTGGGTGCTCAAGGCCGCGCTCGGCCAGATGAGCAGCTGGCCGGAGCTGCACCTCGCCTACAAGCAGCGGGTGCTGCAGCCGCGCCGCGAACTGATGCGCTCGATCATCCGGCGGGGCGTCGCCGAGGGCCAGCTCCGGGCCGACCTGGGTGAGGACCTGCTCTCGGAGATCCTGCTCGGTCCGATCCTGGTGCGCACGGTGCTCTGGGACGACTCCGACCTGAGCGACCCGAAGCTCGCGGAGCGGGTGATCGACGCACTGCTCGCGGGTGTCGCGGCCGACCGCGCGCCCGCGCGGTAGCCGGTCCCGCCGCAGGCCGGAGGCAGTGGTCCCGGTCACGAAACCGTGCCGCGCCGGAACCCCGGGGCGGCACCGCTGCGTCCGACCCGTCATAGGCTGAGCCGAGAATCCGACAAAACCGGCAACGGTGACGGGTGACGGCGACCAGCGGCAGGGCGACGAACCACGAGGGGCCACGCATGGCACAGGCGGACAGGGCAGCGGCACCGGCGGGCGACGAGACGGCGCAGGACGCCGGCCCGGCGGCCGGCGGTGCGGGCACCCGGTGGATCCGCGGCTTCGGACGGGACGGCAGAGGCCGCTCCGCCTGGCGGCGGGGCTGGATCGTCGCGGTGCTCGCGGTGCTCACGGCCGCCCTGCTGGCCTTCCACTCCGAGGTGCCCAACACGGTCGGCAACCTCGGCAGTCTGCTGGAGACCTTCCTGCCCTGGATCGGCCTCGCCGTCCCGGTGCTGCTGCTGCTCGCACTGTGGCGGCGTTCGGCGTCGGCGCTGGTGGCGCTGCTGCTCCCGGTGGCGGTCTGGCTCAACCTGTTCGGCGGGCTGCTGACCGACAAGGGCAGCGGCGCGGGCGACTGGACGGTCCTCACCCACAACGTGGCCGCCGCCAACACCGACCCGGCCGGCACGGTGGAGCTGCTGAACGGCTCGGGCGCGCAGATCGTCGCCCTCCAGGAGCTGGCCGGGAAGCAACTGCGTACGTACGAGAGCGGGCTCGCCGGCACGTACCCGTACCACGTGGTGGAGAACACCGTCGGACTCTGGTCGAAGTTCCCGATCAGCGGGGTGGCCGTGGTGGACATCAGGATGGGCTGGACCAGGGCCTTCCGGGCCCAGGTCGCCACCCCGCAGGGACCGGTCGCCGTGTACGTCGCGCACCTGCCGTCCGTTCGGGTGAAATCCGAGGGCGGCTTCACGGCCGGCCGCCGGGACGTCAGCGCGCAGGCGCTGGGGGACGCGGTCGAGGCCGAGCCGTTGAAGAAGGTGCTGCTGCTCGGCGACCTCAACGGCACGATGAACGACCGCAGCCTCGCGCCGGTCACCTCGCAGATGCGCTCGGCGCAGGGCGCGGCCGGCGACGGTTTCGGCTTCAGCTGGCCGGCCTCGTTCCCGATGGCCCGGATCGACCAGATCCTGAGCAAGGGCGGCCTGCAGCCGACGAGTTCCTGGGTGCTCGGCTCCGACGGCAGTGACCACCGGGCGGTCGCCGCCGGCTACCGGTTCGGGGGCTGACCGGTCGGACGCACCCTAGCCGCCGGCGTGGCGGTCGATCAGGGCGTCCAGGCCGGCCGCGATCTCGGCCTCCGCGTCGTGGTCGGCCATCGCGGGGGCCAGCGCGCGCAGCCGCGGGTACTCCCGGCTGGGCAGATGGTGCAGGCCGAGCCGGATGGCGGGTTCCTCCTCGTCCGGGTCGACGACCATCGCCCGCAGCTCCACCAGCAGGTAGCCGAGCAGCCAGGCGAGCATGGCCCGGTAGAGCGCCAGCGTGGTGCGGTCGTCGAGCCCGGCCCGGCCGAGCAGGGTGAGGATGCGCTCGTTGAGCCGCAGCACGGCGGCCGACCGGCGGGCCAGCGGCACCGCCAGCGGCCGGGTCGCCAGCAGCGGGACGACCTGCGGGTGGGCGAGCGCGGCGCGGTACACGGCCCGGGCCCCCTCGTGCAGCTGCTGCCGCCAGCCGCCGTGCCGGGGCCCGGCCGCCAGGGCGGCCTCCACCTCGCCGAGCAGGACTTCGATCAGGCCGTCCAGCAGGGCGTCCTTGCCCGGTGCGTAGCGGTACACGGCCATCGGCTCGACGCCGAGTTCGGCGGCGAGGCCGCGCATGGTCAGCGCGCCGAGACCGTTGCGGTCCACCAGGGCCAGTGCCGTCACCAGCACCAGCTCGCGGGTCAGTCGCTTCTGAGCCATGTCGCACCCGACTTCCGGCCTTGACCCGTGCTGAGCACCGGCGCAGCATGGGACGTAGACGATGTATCCATACGAACCAAATGTACGTCGCAGCTTTGAGAAGAAGTGAGAGCAATGGGTTCCACGCGTACGATGCGTCGGGCTCGGGTCGCCGTCCCGCTGGCGGCGGCGTTCGGCCTGGCCTTCGCGGTGGCCGCTCCGGCGTCCGCCAGCCCGGCTGCCGTGGCCCGCACGGGCTCCCAGATCCAGTACTCCGCCTCCGCCGGTACGGCGAACACCGCGGTGTTCTCGTCCTCCGGGGGGCTGCTGCAGGTCTCCGACAGCGCCGGCCTCCTCCCCGGGCCGGGGTGCACCGCCGTCAACCCGACGACGGTGACCTGCGGTGCGGCCGCGAGCGTCACCGCGGTCAACGGGTACGGGGCCGACGGGAACGACTCCCTCGGCGCCGCCACCCTGTCCGTCCCGGTCTCGCTGAACGGCGGCCCGGGCCAGGACACCGTCCAGGGCGGCGGCGGCAACGACCGCCTCACCGACCCGGACGGGCGGACCGCCGCGCCCGCCACCGCCTCGTTCTCCGGCGGTGGCGGCAACGACCAGATCGCCAGTCGCAACGGCGGCTTCGACCAGGTCGACTGCGGCCCCGGCTTCGACGTCGTGGTGGCCGATCCGGCCGCCCTCGACGCCGTGCTGAACTGCGAGGTCGTCCTGCGCTGAACGCTGGACTCCGAGGTCGTCCTGTGCTGAACACGGCGGGGCCCGTCCGGCGGCGGCCGGAGCGGGCCCCGCTGCCCGGCCGCCGCCGCGGGTCAGCCCTGGCGCCAGCGGTTCGTGATCGGCAGCCGGCGGTCGCGGCCGAAGCCCTTGCGGGAGATCTTCGGGCCCGGCGGGTACTGCCGGCGCTTGTACTCGGCCAGGTCGACGAGTCGCACCACCCGGTCCACCACGGCCGGGTCGAAGCCGGCCGCGACGATCGCGTCGCGGCCCTGGTCGCCCTCGATGTAGGCGTCCAGGACGGTGTCCAGCAGGTCGTAGTCCGGCAGCGAGTCGGTGTCGACCTGGTCGGGCCGCAGCTCGGCGGACGGCGGCTTGGAGATGGTGTTCTCCGGGATCGGCGGCACCTCGCCGCGCTCCTCGGCCACCTCGTTGCGCCAGCGGGCGAGCCGGAAGACCAGCGACTTGTAGACGTCCTTGATCGGCCCGTAGGCACCCACCGAGTCGCCGTACAGGGTGGAGTAGCCGACCGCCAGCTCGCTCTTGTTGCCCGGCGCGAGCACGATCTGCCCCTCCTGGTTGGAGATCGCCATCAGCAGTGTGCCGCGCAGCCGGGACTGCAGGTTCTCCTCGGCCAGGCCGGTCAGCCCGAGGGCACCCATGTAGGCGTCGAACATCGGGGCGATCGGCACGGTACGCAGGTGCGCGCCGGTGCGGCGGGCCAGCTCGGCCGCGTCGTCGCGGGAGTGCCGGGAGGAGTACCGGCTCGGCATCGAGACGCAGTGCACGTTCTCGGCCCCGACCGCGTCCACCGCGACGGCGGCGACCAGGGCGGAGTCGATGCCGCCGGAGAGGCCGATCAGCACCGACTCGAAGCCGTTCTTGCGCACGTACGCCCGGGTGCCGGAGACCAGTGCCGCGTAGATCTCGGCCTCGTCGCCGATCCGGGGCGCGATCTCGGCATGCAGCGGCTCGGCGGGGGCTCCGGCCGGGGCGCCGCCGAGCTCGGTGCGGACGAGGTGCAGGCCGTCGCTGAGCAGCAGCCCGTCGGTGTGGTCGCCGCCGGCGGCCGGGAGGTCGAGGTCGAGGACGATCAGCCGCTCCTCGAACTGCGGTGCCCGGGCCAGCACTTCACCGTCGGCCGCGACCACGATCGAGTCGCCGTCGAAGACCAGCTCGTCCTGCGCGCCGACCATGTTCACGTACGCCAGCGTGCAGCCCGCCTCGGCGGCCCGGCGCCGCACCAGCTCCAGCCGGGCGTCGTCCTTGTCCCGCTCGTACGGCGAGCCGTTGAGCACCAGCAGCAGTCCGGCGCCGGCCTCGCGGGCGGCGGTGACCCGCCCGCCGTCCTGCCAGATGTCCTCGCAGATGGCGAGTGCCACATCCACGCCGTGCAGCCGCAGCACGGCCAGCTGGTCGCCGGGCACGAAGTAGCGGTACTCGTCGAAGACGCCGTAGTTGGGCAGGTGGTGCTTGGCGAACCGGGTGGCCACCTCGCCCCGGTGCAGTACGGCGGCGCAGTTCTGCGGGGAGCCCGCCGGGCGGCCCAGCTTCGCGGAGGCGTGCTCGGAGCGGCCGAGGTAGCCGACCACGACGGGCAGCTCGCCCAGGCCCTCGGCGGCCAGCCGGGCAGCCAGCCCGACCAGCGCGGCGCGGGAGGCCTCGACGAACGAGCCGCGCAGCGCCAGATCCTCCACCGGGTACCCGGTGAGGGTCATCTCGGGGAACGCGACCAGCTGGGCGCCGGCCTCGGCGGCCTGCCTGGTCCGGTGCACCACCGTCTCGGCGTTGCGCGCGAGGTCACCGACGGAGGGGTCGATCTGGCTCAGGGCGAGACGGAGATTCGGCATGCCCCCGAGTGTAATCGTCTAACTGACGCTATGTCTCCGGCGGGGTGGCGCGGGGGTGGCTCCGGCGTGGCCCCCGGGCGGCCCGGGCGGCGGCCCGGGGCGTGACAGCGGTCGACCAGGTGTCGGATTCGCGGCGGTGATCCGCCATGATGGGGGCAGCCGCTTACGAGCCGGTCCCTCACGTAACACGAACGTAAAGAGCAGAGGTGAGACTGTCCCCATGGGCAAGCAGCAGGAGTTCGTGCTTCGTACGCTCGAAGAGCGTGACATCCGTTTTGTCCGGCTGTGGTTCACCGATGTACTCGGGTTCCTGAAGTCGGTCGCCGTGGCTCCGGCCGAGCTGGAGCAGGCCTTCGAGGAGGGCATCGGCTTCGACGGCTCGGCGATCGAGGGCTTCGCCCGGGTCTACGAGTCCGACATGATCGCCAAGCCGGACCCGACGACCTTCCAGATCCTGCCCTGGCGCTCGGAGACCCCCGGCACCGCACGGATGTTCTGCGACATCATGATGCCGGACGGGTCCCCGTCGTACGCGGACCCGCGCTTCGTGCTGAAGCGGACGCTGGAGAAGGCGTCCAGCCTCGGGTTCACCTTCTACACCCACCCCGAGATCGAGTTCTTCCTGCTGAAGAACCTCCCGGGCGACGGCACCCCGCCCATCCCGGCCGACCAGTCCGGCTACTTCGACCACACGCCGCGCGGCGTGGGCCACGACTTCCGCCGCCAGGCGATCACGATGCTGGAGTCGATGGGCATCTCGGTGGAGTTCTCCCACCACGAGGGCGCCCCCGGCCAGCAGGAGATCGACCTGCGGTACGCCGACGCGCTGTCGACCGCCGACAACATCATGACGTTCCGTCTGGTCATGAAGGAGGTCGCGCTGGAGCAGGGCGTGCACGCCAGCTTCATGCCCAAGCCGTTCTCCGAGCACCCCGGCTCCGGCATGCACACCCACCTCTCGCTGTTCGAGGGTGACCGCAACGCCTTCCACGAGTCCGGTGCCGAGTACCAGCTCTCCAAGACCGGCCGCTCCTTCATCGCCGGCCTGCTGCGGCACGCCGCCGAGACGGCCGCCGTCACCAACCAGTGGGTCAACTCCTACAAGCGGATCTGGGGCGGCTCGCAGCGCACGGCCGGTGCCGGCGGCGAGGCGCCGTCGTACATCTGCTGGGGCCACAACAACCGCTCCGCGCTGATCCGGGTCCCGATGTACAAGCCCGGCAAGCAGGGCTCCACCCGGGTCGAGGTCCGCTCGCTGGACACCGGCTGCAACCCCTACCTCGCTTACGCCGTCACGCTGGCGGCCGGCCTCAAGGGCATCGAGGAGGGCTACGAGCTCCCGCCGGGCGCCGACGACGACGTGTGGGCGCTCAGCGACTCCGAGCGCCGGGCGATGGGCATCCAGCCGATGCCGCAGAACCTGGGCGAGGCCATCGACCTGATGCAGCGCAGCGAGCTGGTGGCCGAGACCCTCGGTGAGCACGTCTTCGACTTCTTCCTGCGCAACAAGCGCCAGGAGTGGGAGGAGTACCGCTCCGAGGTCACCCCGTTCGAGCTGCGGAAGAACCTCCAGGTGCTCTGACCTTCGGCGGCCGACGACGGGGCCCCGGCCACGGACCATGCGGTCCGGGCCC
>NZ_JBHUWW010000112.1:0-30827 GCF_042669755.1 Kitasatospora sp. NPDC057223
CCCCGCGTCACCACCACCAACCGCGACGACGCAAAACGCTCCCCCGCCAACCAGCCCTGCACCACCCCCAACACCGCCCCGACCACACCACGCACCGCCGACGGCACATCACCCTCCGGCACGACACAGTCCAGCACCACCACACCCGGCACCGAACCCTCAGCCGAAAGCTCCTCCCACGCAGACCACTCCACGACAGAGGCTTCCCCGGACTCAGGAACAACACCCCACTCGATGCCGAACAAGGAATCGCCGTGACCGGTGCCCGCTCCCCCGAGCTGCTCCGGGGACACCGGACGAAGCACCAGCGCTGCCACGGAGGCGACCGGCGCCCCTGCGGAGTCGGCGAGGTCAAGGCGTACCGCGTCCCCTCGCCCCTCCGCACGCGAAAGCCGTACCCGGACCCCGGCAGCACCGGCGGCGTGCAGGGCGACCCCGTTCCAGGAGAACGGCACCAAGGTCTGCCCGCCCTCGTTGCCTTCGGTGACGGGACCCCCGAGGCCGAGGGCATGCAGGGCGGCATCCAGCAGGGCGGGGTGCAGGCCGAACCGCTCCGCGTCCGCGTGCGCCTGGCGGGGCAACTCAACCTCGGCGAAGAGTTCGTCCCCCCGCCGCCACGCCGCCCTCAACCCCTGGAACACCGGCCCGTAACCGAATCCGTGCTCGTGAAGGACGTCGTAGACGCCGGTGACGTCCGCCTCGACGGCGCCCAGCGGGGGCCACTCGCCCAGATCGGTGGCCGGAGCCACCGGAGCGGAGGAAAGCACACCATCCGCGTGCCGCCTCCAGTCCGTGTCCGGCTGGTCCTCCGGCCGCGAGAAGATCTGCACCCGGCGCCGGTCACGATCATCCGGCGCACCCACCACCACCTGAAGGGCAACTCCCTCGCTCCCGGCGAGCACCAGCGGGGCCTGGAGAGTGAGTTCCTCCACCACCTCGAAGCCGACCTGCTCCCCCACGTACAGCGCCAACTCCACGAACCCCGTACCCGGCAGCAGTACCGTGCCCAGCACCTCGTGATCCACCACCCACGGCTGGCCCACCCGCGAAAGACGAGCCGTGAACGTCACCGCATCCGAATCCGGCATCGCCACCGCCGCCGCCAACACCGGATGATCCAACGCCACCTGCCCCACCGCCGACACATCCGCCAACGGCCGAACCGCCTCCACCCAAAACCGCTCCCGCTGGAACGCATACGTGGGCAAGTCGATCCGGCGGGCACCAGTGCCCGCGAAGAACGCCGACCAGTCCACCACCGCACCGGAGGTGTGGAATTGGGCCAGTGCGGTCACCAGGGCGGCGGGCTCCGGCCGATTGCGGCGGGTGGCGGCGACCAGCGTCACCTGCTCACCAGTCACGGACTGCTGCGCCAGCCCGGTCAGGACACCGTCAGGACCCAACTCCAGGAACCGGCTGACACCCTCCGCCTCCAACGCACGCACGGCATCCGCGAAACGCACCGCCTCCCGCACCTGCCCCACCCAGTAGTCCGGCGAGGCCAGGTCCGCCGCCGGCGCGCCGGTGACCGTGGAAACCACCGGCACCGAAGGCTCGTGGTACTCCAACCCACCTGCGACCTGGCGGAACTCGTCCAGCATCGGCTCCATCAGCACCGAATGGAACGCATGCGACACCGCCAGCCGCGACGTCTTGCGGCCCAGCGCCTCAAAATGCGCGGCGACGTCGAGGACCGCATCCTCACCACCCGAAACCACCACCGCCTGCGGCCCGTTCACCGCCGCAATGCCGACCCGGTCACCCAGCAGCGGCACAACCTCCGCCTCACCCGCCTGCAACGCCACCATCGCACCACCCGCCGGCAGCGCCTCCATCAACCGACCACGCGCCACCACCAGCCTGGCCGCATCCTGAAGGGAGAACACCCCCGCGACGTGGGCGGCGGCAATCTCACCGACCGAATGCCCCGCCACGAAGTCCGGACGCACACCCCACGACTCCACCAGACGGAACAACGCCACCTCGAACGCGAACAACGCCGGCTGCGCGAACCCCGTACGGTTCAACAACCCGGCATCCTCACCCCACACCACCTCCCGCAACGGCCGGCCCAACCACCCGTCCAACTCCGCCACCACCGCGTCGAACGCCGACGCGAACACCGGGAACGCCCCGCACAGCTCACGCCCCATCCCCAACCGCTGCGCACCCTGACCCGTGAACACAAACGCCGAACGACCACCACGCCGCGCCGCACCCGACACCACACCCGCACCCGACTCGCCCAAGGCCAGCGCACCCAGGCCCCGGACCAGCTCGTCGCGGTCCGCGCCCAACACCACCGCCCGGTGCTCGAACACCGCCCGCGACGTCGCCAACGAGAACGCCACATCCAACGGCGCCTCCTCGTCCACCGCCGCCAGCAACCGCCCCGCCTGCGCCGCCACCGCCTCCGGCGTCCGCCCCGACACCACCCACGGCACCACCGACACAGGCACCGCTACGGGAATCGGCGCCTGCTCGACGACCTCCCGCTGCGGCGCCTCCTCCACGATCACATGCGCATTCGTCCCACTCAGACCGAACGAGGACACACCCGCCCGGCGCAGACGTCCACGCTCCGGCCAGGCCACCTGCTCCGTGAGCAGCGCGATCTCGCCCTCCGACCAGTCCACGTGCGGCGAGGGCTCATCCACGTGCAGGGTCCTGGGCAGCACACCGTGCCGCATCGCCTGCACCATCTTGATGATTCCCGCGACACCGGCCGCGGCCTGGGTGTGCCCGAAGTTGGACTTGATCGAGCCCAACCAGAGCGGCTGATCCGCGGGCCGGTCCTGCCCGTACGTGGCCAGCAGGGCCTGCGCCTCGATCGGGTCGCCCAGACGCGTCCCCGTCCCGTGCGCCTCGACCACGTCCACGTCCGCCGACGACAGGCCCGCGTTCGCCAAGGCCTGCCGGATGACCCGCTGCTGGGCCGGGCCGTTGGGGGCCGTCATGCCGTTGGACGCGCCGTCCTGGTTGACCGCGCTGCCACGCACCACCACCAGCACCGGATGCCCGTTGCGCCGCGCGTCCGAGAGCCGCTCCAGCAGCAGCACACCCGCGCCCTCGGCCCAGCCCGTGCCATCCGCCGCACCCGCGAACGACTTGCACCGGCCGTCCACCGCCAGGCCCCGCTGCTCACTGAAGTACACCAGCGTCTCCGGCGTGGCCATCACCGTCACCCCGCCGGCCAGGGCGAGCGAGCACTCCCCCGACTGCAATGCCTGCGCCGCCAGGTGCAACGACACCAAAGACGACGAGCACGCCGTGTCCACCGTCAGCGCGGGACCCTCCAGCCCCAGCGTGTAGGCGACCCGGCCGGAGACCACGCTGCCGGCGCTGTCACCCGCGTAGTCGTGGTACATCACGCCCGCGAAGACGCCGGTCCGGCTGCCGCGCATCCGTGCCGGGTCGATGCCGGCCCGCTCGAAGGCCTCCCACGAGGTCTCCAGCAGCAGCCGCTGCTGCGGGTCCATGCCCAGGGCCTCGCGCGGCGAGATCCCGAAGAACCCGGCGTCGAACTCGGCCGCGTCATACAGGAAACCACCAGCCCGGGTGTACGTCCTGCCCGGCACCCCCGGCTCCGGGTCGTACACCCCCTCGTCCCAACCACGATCCGACGGGAACTCCGAAACCGCGTCGACCCCGCCCTCCACCAACCGCCACAGATCCTCCGGCGAGGCGACCCCACCCGGATACCGGCACGCCATCGACACGATCACGATCGGGTCCTCGGCGCTCAGTCCGACCGGAGTGGCCGGCGTCGAGGGCACGGAGAGCTCCCCGATGCCCGACAGTTCGGTGGCCAGGAACCGGGCCAGGACGTCCGGCGTCGGATGGTCGAACACCAGGGTGGCGGGCAGCCGCAGACCGCTCGCGGCGTTCAGGGCGTTGCGGAACTCGACAGCGGTCAGCGAGTCGAAACCCAGTTCGTTGAAGGCCCGGTCCGGGTCGACTGCCTCCGTGGACACGTGGCCCAGGACGCCGGCGACATGGGTTCGGACCAGATCCAGCAGGACGGCGTGGCGTTCGTCGGTGCCGAGGCCGGCGAGCCGCTGCCGCAGGCCCCCGGCCGGGGCGGGGGCTGCCGCGGCGCTGCGGCGGGGCCGGGCCCGAACCAGGCCTCGGAAGATCGGCGGCAACAGATCGCCGGCTTCAGCCAGGACACCGAGGTCCAGCCGGATCGGCACGAGCAGGGCCTCGTCCCTCGCCGTGGCGGCGTCGAACAGCGCGAGCCCTTCCTCGTCGTCGAGTGCGCCCACGCCGTTGCGGCGCATCCGCTGGAGGTCGGTGTCACCCAGGTCGCCGGCCATGCCCCCCGCCCACAGGCCCCAGGCCAGCGACTGCGCCGGGAGCCCGGCCGCCCGACGGCGGGCCGCGAGCGCGTCGAGCAGGGCATTGGCGGCGGCGTAGTTCGCCTGGCCCGCACCGCCGGTGACGCCCGTCCCGGAGGAGAACAGCACGAAGGCCGACAGGTCCAGGTCAGCGGTCAGTTCGTGCAGGTGCAGTGCGGCGTCCGCCTTCGGCCGGAGGACTGTCGCCATCCGCTCGGGGGTGAGCGTGTCGACGAGCCCGTCGTCCAGCACCCCCGCGAGGTGGACCACGGCCGTCAGCGGGTGCTCGGGGGGTAGCGCGTCCAGCAGGCCGGACAGGGCCTCCCGATCCGACACGTCGCAGGCCGCGACGGTGGCCCGGGCGCCCAATGCGTCCAGCTCCGCGACGAGTTCCGTGAATCCCGGGGCGTCCGATCCCCGACGGCTGGTCAGCAGCAGGTGCCGTACCCCGTGTTCGACCACCAGGTGACGGGCCACCAACCGACCCAGTGTGCCCGTGGCACCGGTGAGCAGGACGGTGCCCGCACCGAACCGGTCCGGCCGCGGCTCGGCGGGGGTCTCCGCCTCGTCCGCGCGCCGCGTGAGGCGGGTCAGGCGCGCGACGTGCACGGTGCCGCCCCTCACCAGCACCTGCGGCTCGCCGGACTCCAGCACCACCGCGATCCGCCCGGCGTCGGGCGGCCCCTCCAGGTCGGCCAGCACGAACCGGCCCGGGCTCTCCATCTGGGCGGCCCGCACCAGGCCCCATACCGCGGCCCCGGCCAGGTCGGCCACGTCTTCGCCCGGCAGCGTCATCGCGCCGCGGGTGGCGATCACCAGGGTCGAGGCAGCGAACCGCTCCTCGGCGAGCCAGGACTGCAGCACACCCAGCGTCCGGTTCACGGCCGCGTGCACCGCGGGGCTGTCCGTCCCCGCCTCGCAGGTCAGCACCACGACAGCGGGCGCGGTGTCGCCCTCGGCGGGCAACGCGTCCCAGTCGGCGACGGCCGGCGCCGTGGCCGCGCCGGCGGCCGGGACGGGCTTCCATTCGAAGCCGAACAGGAACTCGTGGAAGGCAGCCCCCGCCGCGGCCAGCTGGGGTGCCGACACGGGCCGGCTGACGACCGAGCCGACGGAGGCGACCGGCCGGCCGGTGGCATCCGCGAGGTCGAGCGTCAGACTCTCGGCGGTGGGACGGGTGATCCGCACGCGGGCCGCGGTGGCACCGGTGGCGTACAACCGGACCTGGTTCCAGACGAAGGGCATGGCGGTACGGTCACCGCTGACCCCGTCGACGAGCGCGGTGTGCAGGGCTGCGTCCAGCAGGGCGGGGTGCAGGCCGAACCGCTCCGCGTCCGCCCGCGCCTGCTCCGGCAGCTCGACCTCCGCGAAGAGTTCGTCCCCCCGCCGCCACGCCGCCCTCAACCCCTGGAACACCGGCCCATACCGGTACCCCAACTCCGCCAGCACCCCGTACGCACCCTCAACCTCCAGCACCTCCGCACCCACCGGAGGCCACTGGCTCAGATCCTCACCGGCAATGACCGGCCCGGACGTCAGCACACCCTGCGCATGCAACGTCCACGGCAGATCAGACCGCTCCTCCACCCGCGAGAACACCGACACCGAACGCCGACCCACAGCATCCCCAGCCCCCACCACCACCTGAAGAGCCACACCCTCGCTCCCGGCGAACACCAACGGGGCCTGGAGAGTGAGTTCCTCCACCACCTCACAGCCGACCTGCTCCCCCACGTACAGCGCCAACTCCACGAACCCCGTACCCGGCAGCAGCACACTGCCCAGCACCTCGTGATCCACCACCCACGGCTGCCCCACCCGCGACAGACGAGCCGTGAACGTCACCCCATCCGAATCCGGCACCCACACCGCCGCCGCCAACACCGGATGATCCAACGCCACCTGCCCCACCGCCGACACATCCCCCACCGGCCGAACCGCCTCCACCCAAAACCGCTCCCGCTGGAACGCATACGTGGGCAAGTCGACCCGGCGGGCACCAGTGCCCGCGAAGAACGCCGACCAGTCCACCACCGCGCCAGAGGCGTGGAATTGGGCCAGTGCGGTCACCAGCGTGACGGGCTCCGGCCTGTTGCGGCGGGTGGCAGCGACCAACGTCACCTGCTCACCAGTCACGGACTGCTGCGCCAGCCCGGTCAGGACACCGTCAGGACCCAACTCCAGGAACCGACTGACACCCTCCGCCTCCAACGCACGCACGGCATCCGCGAAACGCACCGCCTCCCGCACCTGCCGCACCCAATACCCCGGCGAGGCCAACTCCGCGCCCGGCGCGCCGGTGACCGTGGAGACCACCGGCACCGAAGGCTCGTGGTACTCCAACCCGCTTGCGACCTGGCGGAACTCGTCGAGCATCGGCTCCATCAGGATTGAGTGGAACGCGTGCGACACCGCCAGCCGCGAGGTCTTGCGGCCCAGCGCCTCAAAATGCGCGGCAACGTCGAGGACAGCATCCTCATCACCCGAAACCACCACCGCCTGCGGCCCGTTCACCGCCGCCACGCCAACCCGGTCACCCAGCAGCGGCACAACCTCCGCCTCACCCGCCTGCAACGCCACCATCGCACCACCCGCCGGCAGCGCCTCCATCAACCGACCACGCGCCACCACCAGCCTGGCCGCATCCTGAAGGGAAAACACCCCCGCGACGTGGGCGGCGGCAATCTCACCGACCGAATGCCCCGCCACGAAGTCCGGACGCACACCCCACGACTCCACCAGACGGAACAACGCCACCTCGAACGCGAACAACGCCGGCTGCGCGAACCCCGTCCGGTTCAACAACCCGGCATCATCACCCCACACCACCTCCCGCAACGGCCGGCCCAACCACCCGTCCAACTCCGCCACCACCGCGTCGAACGCCGACGCGAACACCGGGAACGCCGCGCACAGCTCACGCCCCATCCCCAACCGCTGCGCACCCTGACCCGTGAACACAAACGCCGAACGACCACCACCACCGCGGCTCGACCCGGTTGCCACCGCCGGTGCGTTGCGGCCCTCGACGAGTGCGGTCAGGCCGCGCAGCAGCTCGTCACGGTCCGCACCGACCACGGCCGCCCGATGCTCGAAGGACACGCGCGATGTCGCCAGCGAGAACGCCAGGTCGACCGGATCCGTCCCGGGCTCCGTGTCCACGAAGGACAGCAACCGCTGTGCCTGGGCCAGCAGTGCGTCGGGCGTCCGGCCGGACAGCACCCACGGCACCACCGGCACCGGAACGGCACCGGTGGCGTTCGGTGCCGGCTCCGCCGCCGGTGCCTCCTCGATGATCATGTGGGCGTTGGTGCCACTGATGCCGAAGGCGGAGATCCCGGCTCGGCGGGGGCGGACGCCCGGCAGCCATTCGCGCGCCTCGGTGAGCAGTTCGACACCGCCCTCCGACCAGTCCACGTGCGGCGAGGGCTCATCCACGTGCAGCGTCCTGGGCATCGTCGCGTTGCGGATCGCCAGCACCGTCTTGATGACACCGGCGACACCGGCCGCGGCCTGGGCATGCCCGATGTTGGACTTGACCGACCCGAGCCACAGCGGCTGGTCCTCGGGGCGGTCCTGCCCGTACGTGGCCAGCAGGGCCTGCGCCTCGATCGGATCGCCCAGCCGGGTCCCCGTACCGTGCGCCTCCACCAGGTCGACATCGGCCGGGGTGAGGCCCGCGTTGGCCAGGGCCTGCCTGATCACCCGTTGCTGCGATGGGCCGTTGGGAGCCGTCATGCCGTTGGAGGCACCGTCCTGGTTGACCGCGGAGCCCCGGATCAGGGCGAGCACCGGATGCCCGTTGCGGCGGGCATCGGAGAGCCGCTCCAGCAGCAGCACACCCGCGCCCTCGGCCCAGGCGACGCCGTCGGCGGCGGCTGCGAACGACTTGGACCGGCCGTCCGGCGCCAGGCCGAGCTGCCGGCTGAACTCCACGAACATGCCCGGCGTACCCATCACCGCCACGCCGCCTGCCAGGGCGAGCGAGCACTCCCCCGACCGCAGCGCCTGCGCCGCCAGGTGCAGCGACACCAGCGACGACGAACACGCCGTGTCGACGGTGACCGAGGGGCCCTCCAGGCCGAGGACGTACGAGGTGCGCCCCGACACGAGGCTTCCCCCGCTGCTGGCGGCAGCCTCCCCCAGTCCGTAGTCGTGGTACATCAGCCCCGCGAAGACGCCGGTGGAGCTGCCCTTCAGTGAGGTGGGGGTGATTCCGGCCCGTTCGACGGCCTCCCAGGAGGTCTCCAGCAGGAGTCGCTGCTGCGGGTCCATCATCAGCGCCTCGTTGGGGCTGATACCGAAGAAGTCGCTGTCGAAGTCGGCGGCGTCGTGCAGGAATCCACCCCGGCGGGTGTAGGTCCGGCCGGCCTTGCCTGGCTCGGGATCGTACACCCCCTCGTCCCAACCGCGATCGCCGGGGAACGCCGAGACGGCGTCGACACCCTCGGCCACCAGGCCCCACAGGTCCTCCGGTGAGGCGACCCCGCCCGGATAGCGGCAGGCCATGCCGATGATGGCGATGGGATCGTCGGCCGTGTGGGTCCCTGCCGCCCGGACGGCCGGCGTAGGCGCGGAGGATGTGGCCGGGCCGGCCAGCGAGGCGTCGATGTGGTCGGCGACAGCGCGTGCGGTCGGGTGGTCGAACACCAGGGTGGCGGGCAGTCGCAGTCCGGTCGCCGCACCGAGCTGGTTGCGCAGTTCGACCGCGGCCAGGGAGTCGAAACCGAGCTCCTGGAACGCCCGGTCCGGCTCGACGGCGTCCGAGGATGCGTGTCCGAGCACTACGGCAACCTGGCGGCGCACCAGCTCCAGCAGGGTCCGGCCACGTTCGTCGGCGTCCAGGCCGGCCAACCGCTGTTCGAGCCCGGCGCCACCGGGGTCGGCCGTGACCCGTACGAGCTGCCGACCCGACACCCGCACCAGGCCGCGGAGCAGGGCGGGGATCTCCTCGCCCCGGCGGCGTATCACCGACGGCTCCACCAGTAGGGGCACAACGGCAGGCTCACCCGACCGCAGCGCGGCGTCGAACAGGGCGAGCCCGAGTTCGGGTGACAGCGCGGGCATGCCCTGGGTCTGCATCCGCTCCGAGGCCTGGTCGAGCATCCGGGTCATGCCCGTGTGCACACCCCAGAGGCCGAAGGCCATGGCGGTGGCCGGCAGCCCTTCGGCGTGACGCCGCTGTGCGAGGGCGTCCAGGAAGACGTTGGCCGCCGCGTAGTTGCCCTGTCCTGCGGCGAGGACGAGTCCGCCCGCCGAGGAGAAGAGAACGAACGCGGTCAGGTCCAGGTCGCGGGTCAGCTCGTGCAGGTGCCAGGCGGCGTCCGCCTTGGGGGTCAGCACGGCGTCCATCCGCGCGGGGGTCAGCCCGCCGATCAGACCGTTGTCGATGACGCCGGCGACGTGTACGACCGCGCTCAGCGGGTGGGCTGCGGGGACGGCGGCCAGCAGTCCGGCCAGGGCCGCCCGGTCCGAGACGTCGCAGGCGGCGACCGTCGTCCGTGCACCAAGAGCGGCCAGCTCGTCGCTGAGCTCGACCGCGCCGGGTGCCTCCAGGCCGCGCCGACTGGTCAGCAGGAGGTTGCGAACCCCGTGCTCGACCACCAGGTGCCGCGCCACCAGGGCGCCCAGACCACCCGTGCCACCGGTGACCAGGACCGTGCCCGCCGGATCGAAGGCCGGCCCGGCCGCCTGCTCGGGCGCGGCCACCCGGGCCAGCCTCGGTACCAGCACCGTCCCCTCGCGGATCGCCAACTCCGGCTCACCGGAGGCCAACGCCGCCTCCAGAGCGGACGAGCCGTCGGTGTCCACCAGCACGAACCGCCCGGGGTTCTCCGCCTGCGCCGCCCGCACCAGACCCCACACCGGCGCCTGCCGCACATCCACCACAGCACCCTCGGCCGTGGCCACCGCACCCCGCGTCACCACCACCAAACGCGAAGATGCGAACCGCTCCCCCGCCAACCAGGCCTGCACCACCTCCAACACCGCCCGCGCCGCCCCACGCACGGCCGACGGCACATCGCCCTCAAGCACGGCGCACTCCAGCACCACCGCCTCCGGCACCGGCCCCTCGGGCGAGGGGTCCTCCCACGCAGCCCACTCCGCCCCGGATCCGTCACCGACCTGTGGAGCGGCGGTCCAGTGGATGCGGAAGAGCGAGTCGGCGTCGCCGCCACCCAACTGCTGTGCCGATACCGGACGACCGACCACCGACCCGACCGAGAGCACGGGTCGACCCGCCGCGTCCGCGACCTCCAGCGTCAGGCTCTCCTGCGTCGGCCGTGTGAGCCGTACCCGGACCCGCGAGGCACCCACCGCATGCAGGCGCACGCCGTTCCAGACGAACGGCAGCACCGGCTCACCGGTACCCGTCCCGCCGATCAACGCCACATGCATCGCCGCATCCAGCAACGCCGGATGCACCCCGAACCGCTCCGCATCCGCCCGCGCCTGCTCCGGCAGCTCAACCTCCGCGAACAACTCCTCGCCCCGCCGCCACGCCGCCCTCAGCCCCTGGAACACCGGCCCGTACCGATACCCCAACTCCGCCAACACCCCGTACGCACCCTCGACCTCCACCACCTCCGCACCCACCGGAGGCCACTGGCTCAGATCCGTGCCCGCAGCAACCGGACCGGACGCCAGCACACCCTGCGCATGCAACGTCCACGGCAGATCAGACCGCTCCTCAACCCGCGAGAACACCGACACCGAACGCCGACCCACAGCATCCCCAGCCCCCACCACCACCTGAACCTGCACACCACCCGACACCGGCACCACCAACGGCGCCTGAAGGGCGAGTTCCTCCAGCACCCCGCAACCGACCTGCTCCCCCACGTGCAGCGCCAACTCCACGAACCCCGTACCCGGCAGCAGCACACTGCCCAGCACCTCGTGATCCACCACCCAGCCATGCGAACCAGCCGACACCCGACCCGTGAACGTCACCACATCCGTGTCCGGGGAAGGCACCACCGCACCCAGCAACGGATGTCCGGTGGTGGCCAGACCTGCGGACGCCACACCACCGAACTCGCTGCCGAACCAGGAGTTGGCCAGGTACTGCTGGGTGTCGATCCAGAACCGTTCGCGCTGGAAGGGGTAGGTGGGCAGGTCGATCCGGCGGGCGCCGGTGCCGGCGAAGAACGCCGACCAGTCCACTGCCGCGCCGGAAGTGTGGAGTTGGGCGAGTGCGGTCACCAGCGTGACGGGCTCCGGCCTGTTGCGGCGGGTGGCGGCGACCAGGGTCGCCTGCTCGCCCGAGACGCTCTGCTGCGCCAGCCCGGTCAGGACACCGTCAGGACCCAACTCCAGGAACCGGCTGACACCCTCCGCCTCCAACGCACAGACGGCATCCGCGAAACGCACCGCCTCACGGACCTGCCCCACCCAGTACCCCGGCGAAGCGAGTTCGGCGCCCAGCGCGCCGGTGACCGTGGAAACCACCGGCACCGAAGGCTGGTGATACTCCAACCCGCCTGCGACCTGGCGGAACTCGTCGAGCATCGGCTCCATCAGCACCGAGTGGAACGCGTGCGACACCGCCAGCCGCGACGTCTTGCGGCCCAGCGCCCCGAAATGCGCGGCGACGTCGAGGACCGCATCCTCATCACCCGAAACCACCACCGAGCCGGGGGCGTTCACGGCAGCGAGACCCACCCGGTCACCCAGCAGCGGCACAACCTCCGCCTCACCCGCCTGCAACGCCACCATCGCACCACCCTCCGGCAACGCCTCCATCAACCGACCACGCGCCACCACCAGACGAGCCGCATCCTGAAGGGAGAACACCCCCGCCACATGCGCCGCAGCAATCTCACCGACCGAATGCCCCGCCACGAAGTCCGGACGCACACCCCACGACTCCACCAGACGGAACAACGCCACCTCGAACGCGAACAACGCCGGCTGCGCGAACCCCGTCCGGTTCAACAACCCGGCATCCTCACCCCACACCACCTCCCGCAACGGCCGGCCCAACCACCCGTCCAACTCCGCCACCACCGCGTCGAACGCCGACGCGAACACCGGGAACGCCGCGCACAGCTCACGCCCCATCCCCAACCGCTGCGCACCCTGACCCGTGAACACAAACGCCGAACGACCACCACGCCGCGCCAGCACCGGGACGGACTCCCCCGACACCAACGCGGCCAACCCCCGCCGCAACTCCTCCACATCCGAACCCACCACAGCAGCCCGATGCTCGAACACCGCCCGCGACGTCGCCAACGAGAACGCCACATCCAACAGCGCCTCATCGCCCACCAAAGACAACAACCGCCCCGCCTGCGCCGCCACCGCACCCGGCGTCCGACCCGACACCACCCACGGCACCACCGACAACGCCACAGGTCCCGGCACGGGCACGGGCACGGGCACGGGAGCCGCCTGCTCCGCAGGCCCCGCCTCGATGATCACGTGCGCATTCGTCCCGCTCAGACCGAACGAGGAGATGCCCGCCCGGCGCGGACGTCCGTACTCCGGCCAGGCCACCTGCTCCGTGAGCAGCGCGATGTCGCCCTCACTCCAGTCGACCTGCGGACTGGGCTCGTCGATGTGCAGGGTCCTGGGCAGCACTCCGTGCCGCATCGCCATGACCATCTTGATGATTCCCGCGGCACCGGCCGCGGCCTGGGTGTGGCCCATGTTGGACTTGATCGAGCCCAGCCAGAGCGGCCGTCCCTCCGTTCGGTCCTGCCCGTAGGTCGCCAGCAGCGCCTGCGCCTCGATCGGGTCACCGAGTCGCGTCCCCGTCCCGTGCGCCTCGACCGCGTCCACGTCCGCCGACGACAGGCCCGCGTTCGCCAGCGCCTGCCGGATCACCCGGCGCTGTGACGGCCCGTTGGGGGCGGTGAGGCCGTTGGACGCACCGTCCTGGTTGACCGCGCTGCCGCGCACCACCGCCAGCACCGAATGCCCGAGACGCCGCGCGTCGGACAACCGCTCCAGCAGCAGGAGGCCGGCACCCTCACCCCAGCCGGTGCCGTCGGCGGTGGAGGAGAAGGAGCGGCAGCGGCCGTCGGTAGCCAGCCCGCGCTGACGGCTGAACTCGACGAACACCTCGGGGGTGGCCATCACCGCGACGCCGCCTGCCAGGGCGAGCGAGCACTCCCCCGACCGCAGCGCCTGCGCCGCCAGATGCAACGACACCAGTGACGAGGAGCAGGCGGTGTCGACGGTGACCGAGGGGCCCTCCAGGCCGAGGACGTAGGACACCCGGCCGGAGGCGATCGCACCGGTGCTGCTGTTGTTGGCGTAGTCGTGGTACATCACGCCGGCGTAGACGCCGGTCGCGGTGCCCTTCAGCGAGGCGGGGTCGATCCCGGCGTGCTCGATGGCCTCCCAGGCCGTCTCCAGCAGCAGGTACTGCTGCGGATCCATGATCGCGGCCTCGTTGGGGCTGATCCCGAAGAACGCCGGGTCGAACTCGCCGGCCTCGTGGAGGAAGCCGCCCTCGCGGGTGTAGGTCGTGTAGGGGCGCTCCGCCGCCGGGTCGTAGATGCGTTCGAGGTCCCAGCCCCGGTTGGCGGGGAACTCCGAGACCGCGTCGACGCCGTCCGCCACGAGCCGCCACAGGTCCTCGGGCGAGGCGACCCCGCCCGGGAAGCGGCAGGCCATGCCGACGATCACGATGGGGTCGTCCCCGGTCCCCTGGACGGAGGTGGTCGGCAGGGCCGGCACCGAACGCTCACCGTCGCCGGACAGTTCGGCGAGGAGCTGGCGGGCGAGCACGGTCGGCGTCGGGTGGTCGAAGACGAGGGTGGCCGGCAGCCGGACACCGACCGCCTCGTTCAGCGCGTTGCGGAACTCGACGGCGCTCAGCGAGTCGAAGCCCAGCTCACTGAAGGCCCGCTCCGGGTCCACTCCGTCAGGTCCGGCGTACCCGAGGGTGACGGCGACATGGGTGCGGACCAGGTCCAGCAGGACGGCTTCGCGTTCCTCGGGGGTGCGTCCGGCGAGCCTGCGCTCCAGCTCCGCCGCGGCGGCCGCCGGGGCGGCGGCGATGCGGCGGGTCCGCGCCCGGACCAGTCCGCGGAAGACCGGCGGCAGGCTGTCCCCCGCCTCCCCCAGGACCCGGAGGTCCAGGTGGATCGGCAGCAGGATGGCCGCGTCGACCGCCATGGCGGCGTCGAGGAGCTCAAGGCCTTCGTCGTCCGAGAGGGGGGTGATCCCACTGCGGTCCATTCGCCGCCGGTCGGACTCGTCGAGGGTCCCGGCCATGCCGCTCGCCCACAGGCCCCAGGCCAACGACTGCGCCGGGAGCCCGGCCGCCCGACGGTGGGTCGCGAGCGCGTCGAGGAAGGCGTTCGCCGCCGCGTAGTTGCCCTGGCCCGCCGCCCCGACGGTGCCGCTCGCGGAGGAGAAGAGCACGAACGCGGCGAGGTCCATCCCCGCGGTGAGGTCGTGGAGGTTCAGCGCCGCGTCGGCTTTCGGGCGCAGGACGGAACTCATCCGCTCGGGGGTGAGTTCCGTGGCCAGGGCGTCGTCCAGTACGCCCGCCAGGTGCAGCACTCCGGTGAGCGTGGTTCCGTCCAGCAGCGCCGCCAGCGCGTCCCGGTCGGCCGCGTCGCAGGCCGCGACCGTGACGTGCGCGCCCAGTGCGGTGAGTTCGGCCACGAGTTCGGCGGCGCCGGGGGCTCCCGGCCCGCGCCGGCTGGCGAGCAGCAGGCTGCGGACGCCGTGTACGGTCACCAGGTGACGCGCGACCCGCCGGCCCAGGGCGCCGGTCGCCCCGGAGACGAGGACGGTGCCGCTGCCGAACGGGTTGCGCCGATCGACGTCCCGGTCGTGCTCGGCCCGGAGGTCGGCGGCGGCGACATCGTGCTCGGCCCGGAGGCCGGCGGCAGGGTCGGGGTCGGCTGCGAGGTCGCGGGGCACCCGTGCGAGGCGGGCCGCGTACACCCGACCGCCGCGCAGTACGGTCTGCGGCTCCCCGGAGTCGACGACCATCGTGATCCCGGCGAGGTCGTCCACGTCGGCGAGGACGAACCGGCCGGGGTTCTCCAGCTGGGCGGCCCGCACCAGGCCCCAGGCCGCGGCTCCGGCGAGGTCGGTGAGGTCCTCGCCCGGCAGGGCCACGGCCCCGGTGGTGGCGACCACGAGGGTGGAGGTGGCGAAGCGGTCGTCGGCGAGCCAGGACTGCAGGACGTCGAGGACGCGGTTGGCGGTGGCGTGGACCGCCTCCACGTCCGCACCGGGGGCCAGCGACAGCACCACGGCATCGGGGACGGACCCGGTCGCGCCCAGGACGTCCCATGCGGTGAAGGTGGCCGCGCCGCCGGCGGCGACGGGCAACGGCACCCAGTCGAGGGCGAACAGCGATTCGTGGAAGCCCGTGCGCGCAGCGGCGAGCTGCCGGGCCGAGATCGGGCGCAGCACCAGCGAATCCACGGTGAGCACTGCTCGTCCGGTCTCGTCGGCGACCGTCAGGGCGATGCCGGCGGAGCCGGTCGGCGCGAGGCGGACCCGTACGGCGGTTGCGCCGGCCGCGTGCAACCGCACGCCGGACCAGGCGAAGGGCAGCACGGCGCCCTCGGCGTCGGAGAACATGCCCGTGAAGACGGCGCCGTGCAGCGAGGCGTCCAAAAGGGCGGGGTGCAGACCGAACCCGTCGGCCTCGACGCCGGCCTGCTGTGGCAGCGCGACCTCGGCGTAGACCGCGTCGTCTGACTTCCAGGCCGCGGTGAGGCCGCGGAACACCGGACCGTACGCGAGGCCTGCGGCGGCGAAGTCCTCGTACAGCCGGTCGGTGTCGAGCGGAGTGGCACCCGGGGGCGGCCACTGGGTCAGGTCGGCGGGCTCGGCCTCGGCGTGCGGCATCAGGACGCCGTCGGCGTGCCGGGTCCACGGGAGGTCCGGTTGGTCCTCGGCACGGGAGTGGATGGTGACGGTACGTCGGCCGGCGAGGTCCGGCGCCCCGACAACCACCTGGACCTGCACACCGCCACGGGCGGGCAGAACCAGTGGGGCCTGGAGGGTCAGCTCGTCGAGTGCGCCACAGCCGACCTGGTCGCCGGCGCTGACGGCGAGCTCCACGAAGCCGGTACCGGGGAAGAGGATCGAGCCGCCGACCACATGGTCGGCCAGCCACGGCTGAACGGCCGGGGAGAGCCTGCCGGTGAGTACGGCGCCGTCGGAGTCGGCCAGCATGACGGCGGCGCCGAGCAGGGGGTGCCTGAGGGAGGCGAGACCCGCGGCGGAGAGGTCGCCCGGACCGACGCCGAGGAGGTTCTGCGGGGTGTCTATCCAATAGCGTTCGCGCTGGAAGGGATAGGTGGGCAGGTCGACGCGGCGGGCGCCGGTGCCGGCGAAGAACGCCGACCAGTCCACTGCCGCGCCGGAGGTGTGGAGTTGGGCGAGTGCGGTCACCAGCGTGACGGGCTCCGGCCTGTTGCGGCGGGTGGCAGCAACCAGCGTCGCCTGCTCGCCCGAGACGCTCTGCTGCGCCAGCCCGGTCAGGACACCGTCAGGACCCAACTCCAGGAACCGGCTGACACCCTCCACCTCCAACGCACGCACGGCATCCGCGAAACGCACCGCCTCCCGCACCTGCCGCACCCAGTACTCCGGCGAGGCCAGGTCGGCGCCCAGCGCGCCGGTGACCGTGGAAACCACCGGCACGGCAGGCTCGTGGTACTCCAACTCGCCTGCTATCGAGCGAAACTCGTCGAGCATCGGCTCCATCAGGATTGAATGGAACGCGTGCGACACCGCCAGCCGCGACGTCTTACGGCCCAGCGTCCCGAAATACGCGGCGACGTCAACGACGGCGTCCTCGTCGCCCGAAACCACCACCGAGCCGGGGGCGTTCACGGCAGCGAGACCCACCCGGTCACCCAGCAGCGGCACAACCTCCGCCTCACCCGCCTGCAACGCCACCATCGCGCCGCCCTCCGGCAGCGCCTCCATCAACCGACCACGCGCCGCGACCAGCCTGGCCGCATCCTGAAGGGAAAACACCCCCGCGACGTGGGCGGCGGCAATCTCACCGACCGAATGCCCCGCCACGAAGTCCGGGCGCACGCCCCACGACTCCACCAGACGGAACAACGCCACCTCGAACGCGAACAACGCCGGCTGCGCGAACCCCGTACGGTTCAACAACCCGACGTCCTCACCCCACACCACCTCCCGCAACGGCCGGCCCAACCACCCGTCCAACTCCGCCACCACCGCGTCGAACGCCGACGCGAACACCGGGAACGCCGCGCACAGCTCACGCCCCATCCCCAACCGCTGCGCACCCTGACCCGTGAACACGAAGGCGGTGGATCCGGTGGTGGTCGTGCCCCGGACCACGGCCGGATGGGTCTCGCCCGAGGCGAGGGCCGCGAGCGCCGCCAGTGCGGCCTCACGGTCGTCGGCGAGGATCACGGCCCGGTGTTCCAGGGCGGCCCGGGAGGTGGCCAGGGAGTAGGCCGTGTCCAGTGGGTCCGCGGCGGTGGTGGCGAGGTGGTCGCGGACCCGCTCGGCCTGGGCACGCAGGGCGTCCGCGCCACGGCCGGAGACCGGCCAGGGCAGCGGCGATCCGGCGGGCCGGCGCGTCGGGGCGACGTCCCCGGCCGTGGTTCCGGTCCCGGTGGCCGTTTCGGCCTCGGTGTCCGGGGCCTGTTCGATGATGACGTGGACGTTGGTGCCGCTCACGCCGAAGGAGGAGACGCCCGCACGGCGCGGACGTCCGGTCTCGGGCCAGGCGACGGCCTCGGCGAGCAGCCGTACCCGGCCCGCCGTCCAGTCGACGTGACTGGACGGCTCGTCCACGTGCAGGGTCTTCGGCAGCAGGCCGTGCCGCATCGCCATGATCATCTTGATCACGCCGCCGACGCCGGCCGCGCCCTGGGCGTGGCCGATGTTCGACTTGATCGAGCCCAGCCAGAGCGGCTGGTCCTCGGGCCGGTCCTGGCCGTAGGTCGCCAGGACTGCCTGTGCCTCGATCGGGTCGCCGAGAGTGGTGCCGGTGCCGTGGCCCTCCACGACGTCGATCTGGGAGGCCGGTATCCGGGCGTTGGCAAGGGCCTGGCGGATGACCCGCTGCTGTGCGCGGCCGTTGGGGGCGGTGAGGCCGTTGGAGGCGCCGTCCTGGTTGACCGCGCTGCCGCGGACGACCGCCAGCACCGGGTGCCCGTTGCGGCGGGCGTCGGAGAGCCGCTCCAGCAGCAGCATGCCGACGCCTTCGGACCAGCCGGTCCCGTCGGCGGCGTCGGCGAAGGACTTGCACCGGCCGTCGGGCGCGAGGCCGCGCTGGCGGCTGAACGCGATGAACGGCGAGGGGGTGGACATCACCATGACGCCGCCGGCCAGGGCGAGCGTGCACTCCTTCTGGCGCAGTGCCTGGACGGCCAGGTGCAGCGCCACCAGCGACGAGGAGCAGGCCGTGTCGACGGTGACTGCGGGCCCTTCCAGGCCCAGGGTGTAGGCGATCCGGCCGGAGATGACGGAGGCGGCGTTGCCGGTGGTCATGTAGGCCTCGGCGATCTCGGGCACGGCGCCGAGCAGGTACTCGTAGTCCTGGATGCCGGACCCGGCGAAGACGCCGACCTGGGCGCCGCGCATCGCGTCGGGGTTGATGCCGGCCCGCTCGAACGCCTCCCAGGAGGCCTCCAGGATCAGGCGCTGCTGGGGGTCCATGCCGAGGGCTTCCCTGGGGCTGATCCCGAAGAAGCCCGCGTCGAAGTCCCCGGCGTCGTGGACGAAGCCGCCCTCGTGCACGTAGCTGGTCCCGAGCTGCTCCCGGTCGCCGCCGCTCAGCTGTTCGAGGTCCCAGCCACGGTCGGTGGGGAAGTCGGAGACGGCGTCGACGCCGTCGGCGACCAGTCGCCAGAGGTCCTCCGGCGAGGCGACCCCGCCGGGGTAGCGGCAGCTCATGGCCACGACGGCGATGGGCTCCTGCTCCGCGCCCTCGACCTCCTGGAGCCGCCGCCGGGTCTGGTGCAGGTCGGCGGTGACACGCTTGAGGTAGTCGAGCAGCTTGTCGTCGTTCGCCATGATGAGTTCCACCGAGTCCTTGGGTGAGAGGGCCGTTCGTGCACTCGATCAGGCGAGGCCGAGTTCCTTGTCGATGAAGTCGAAGATCTCGTCGGCGGAGGCGTCGCCGAGCCGGCCGCCGATGTCCGCGCCGGCGGACCCGCTGAGGATGTCGGTGAGCCGCGTGGTCAGGGCCTGCAGGCGGGCGGTGATCCGGTTGCTCTCGATCTCCTCGGCGGAGAGCGTCGCGACCGCCTCCTCGAAGCGGTCCAGCCCGGCGAGCACAGAGTGCACACCGGTGTCGTCGGTCGGGCAGAGCACGGAGCGCAGGTGGTCGGCGAGCGCGCTGGTGGTCGGATGGTCGAAGATCATGCTGGTCGGGAGTCGGCGTCCGGTGGCGGTGTTGAGACCGGCTCGGAGGTTGACGGCGGCCACCGAGTCGAAGCCGAGTTCGTCGAAGGCCCGGCCGGGTTCGACGTCGGCGGGGTCCTCGTATCCGAGCAGCTCGGCGACCTGGGAGCGCACCAGGTCCAGCAGGGTCCTGCGCTGCTCGACCTCGGACATCGCGGCGAGGCGCTGCACCAGGTCCGACTCGCCCGCGGGGCCGTCGGTCCCGTCGCCGGCGAGGGCCGTGCGGACCTCCGGCAGGGCGTCGAGCAGGGGACGCGGACGAGCGAGGGTGTAGGTGGGAGCGAAGCGCGGCCAGTCGAAGTCGGCGATGACGGTGTGCGGTTCGGTGAGAGCGGGCACCCGGCGCAGGGCGGCGACCGCGTGGGCCGGGTCCATCGCGGGGGCGCCGATGCGTCGCATCATGGCACCGAGTTGCGCGTCGACCATGCCGCCGTCCCAGGAGCCCCAGGCGATCGAGGTCGCGGCCAGGCCGCGGGCCCTGCGCCGGTGGGCCAGGCCGTCCAGGTAGGCGTTGGCGGCGGCGTAGGCGCTCTGGCCGGCGCTGCCCCACAGGGCGGCACCGGACGAGAAGAGGACGAAGGCGTCGAGGTCGGTGTCGTGGAGCAGCTCGTCCAGGTGGCGTGCGCCCAGGGCCTTCGCGGTGGCGACCTCGGCGAAGTCGGCGAGGGTGAGGTCCCCGAGGTCGGCCATCCGCTGGGCGACGCCGGCGGCGTGGACCACGGCGCTGAGCGGGCGCCCGGTGTCGGTGGCCAGGGTTGCGAGGAGGATGCCCAGGGCTTCGCGGTCGGCGATGTCGCACGCCGCGAGGGTGACGTCGGTACCCCGGGCCCGCAGGTCGGCGGCGAGTTCCACGGCCCCGTCGGCGGCGGGGCCCCGGCGGCTGGTGAGCACCAGGTGGGCGGCGCCGCGCGCGGCGAGCATGCGTGCGACGTGCGCGCCCAGGCCGCCGGTGCCGCCGGTGATCAGGACGGTGCCGCGGGGGCGCCAGGCGTCCTGGGCCTCCTGCGGGTCGGCGGCGCGGACCATCCGCCGGCCGAACATACCGCCGGGCCGGATGGCCAGCTGGTCCTCCCCGTCGATGCCGGTCAGCGCGTCGCACAGGCGTCGCAGCTCGGGCCCGTCCGCGCCGGGGTCGGTGTCATGGGGCAGGTCGAGGAGGCCGCCCCAGGTCCGGGGGGCTTCGAGGGAGAGCCCGGTGCCGAGTCCCCACACGGCGGTCTGGAGGGGGCTGGTCACCTCGTCGGGGGCGCCGACGGCGACCGCTCCGGTGGTGACGCACCACAGCGGGCTCTGCCAGCCGAGGTCTCCGAGGGCCTGGGCCAGCGCCACGGTGGCGGTGAGCCCGTGGGAGAGGGCCGGGTGCCGGGAGTGCGGGCGGTCGTCGAGGGCCAGCAGGGAGAGGACGCCGCGGGGTTCCCGGTCGCCGGTGCGCTCGCGGAGCCGTTCGGCGAGTGCGGCACGGTCGGCGGTGTCCTGCTGAGCGGGATCCTGGTCGGCGCCGCCGAGTCCGACCATGGCGACGTCGGCGCCGCGGGCGGCGAGGAGGTCTCCGAGCGCCTCCGCCAGCGCGCGGCGGGAGCCGTCGGCGGGGTGGAGCAGCAGCCACTCGCCGGGCAGGGCGTCGGAGGTCCGTTCGGCGAGCAGCTCCCAGTGGACCCGGTAGCGCATGGCGTCCACCGCAGACGCCTCGCGTCGGCGGCGGCGCCAGGCGGAGAGGGCGGGCAGGACGGGGGTGAGATCGGCGGTGTGGAGGTCGAGACGCTCGGCGAGGGAGGGCGCGTCCTCGCGTTCGACGGCGTCCCAGAAATCGGTTTCGGCGGGCCCGTCCGGGCCGGCCGCCGGGGCGACCGGTGCTGCCGCTGCCGCCTGCTCCGTGTCCTGAGCCCAGAAGTGCCGGTGCTGGAAGGCATAGGTGGGCAGGTCGACGCGCCGGGCGCCCCGGTCGGCGTAGAACGCCGGCCAGTCCACGGCGGTGCCGCGGGTCCACAGGGCGCCGACGGCGGCCAGCAGGGTGTGCTCCTCGTCGCGGCCGCGGCGCTGCGCGGGTACGAAGACGGCGCGCTCCTCGGACCTGTCGTCGGCCCTGTTGGCGGCCCTGTCGGCGGCGTCCGCGTCGGGGCGGTCGTCGGCGGTGAGGCAGTCGGCGCCCATCGGGGTGAGTGCGGCGTCGGGGCCGATCTCGGCGAAGGTGGTGGTGCCCTCGGCGGCCAGCGTGCGGACGGCGTCCGCGAAGCGGACGCTCCCGCGGACATGGCGCACCCAGTAGCCGGGCTCGCACAGCTCGTCGGCGGTGGCGAACCCGCCCGTGAGGGTCGAGACGACAGGAATCCGCGGCGGCCGGTAACCGAGCCCCTCGGCGACCTGGCGGAACTCGTCGAGCATCGGCTCCATCAGGATTGAGTGGAACGCGTGCGACACCGCCAGCCGCGAGGTCTTGCGGCCCAGCGCCTCAAAATGCGCGGCGACGTCGAGGACAGCATCCTCATCACCCGAAACCACCACCGCCTGCGGCCCGTTCACCGCCGCCACGCCAACCCGGTCACCCAGCAGCGGCACAACCTCCGCCTCACCCGCCTGCAACGCCACCATCGCACCACCCGCCGGCAACGCCTCCATCAACCGACCACGCACCACCACCAGACGAGCCGCATCCTGAAGGGAGAACACCCCCGCGACGTGCGCCGCGGCAATCTCACCGACCGAATGCCCCGCCACGAAGTCCGGACGCACACCCCACGACTCCACCAGACGGAACAACGCCACCTCGAACGCGAACAACGCCGGCTGCGCGAACCCCGTCCGGTTCAACAACCCGGCATCCTCACCCCACACCACCTCCCGCAACGGCCGGCCCAACCACCCGTCCAACTCCGCCACCACCGCGTCGAACGCCGACGCGAACACCGGGAACGCCGCGCACAGCTCACGCCCCATCCCCAACCGCTGCGCACCCTGACCCGTGAACACGAACGCGAGCCCGCCGTCACCACGGGAGATCCCCTTGACGATCCCCGCCGCCTCGCGGCCCTCGGCGAGCGCCCGCAGCCGGGTGGTCAGCTCGGCCCGGTCCGCCGTCGGGATCACGGCCCGGTGCTCCAGGGCTGCGCGGGAGGTCGCCAACGAGTAGCCCAGGTCCAGCAGGGCCGGCTCGGGACCGGTGTCGAGCCGGGTCAGCAGCCTGGCGGCCTGGGCCGTCAGGGCGGCCGCCGTGCGGGCCGCGAGAGCCACCGGCACAACACAGGTGGCGACCGGCACAACGTGGTTGGCGATGCCGGGAGTTGCGGGCGCGCCGTCGTCCACCGCGGGGTCCGGCTCGGCTGGTGCCTGCTCCACCACGACGTGCGCGTTGGTGCCGCTCATGCCGAAGGAGGAGACGCCCGCGCGGCGCGGCTGCCCCCCGGCCGGCCAGGGGATCTGCTCGGTGAGCAGCCGGACGTTGCCCTCCGACCAGTCCACCTCGGGCGTCGGTTCGTCCACGTGCAGGGTCCGGGGCAGCACTCCGTGCCGGATCGCCTGCACCATCTTGATGACGCCGCCGACGCCGGACGCGGCCTGCGCGTGGCCGATGTTGGACTTGAAGGAGCCCAGCCACAACGGGCGGTCTGCGGGCCGGTCCTGGCCGTACGTGGCCAGCAGCGCCTGTGCCTCGATCGGGTCGCCAAGGACGGTGCCGGTGCCGTGGGCCTCCACTGCGTCGACGTCGGCGGCGGAGAGCTGCGCGTCGGCCAGGGCCTGCCGGATCACCCGCTGCTGCGAGGGGCCGTTGGGGGCCGTCAGCCCGTTGGATGCGCCGTCGGAGTTGACGGCGGAGCCGCGGATGACGGCCAGCACGGGGTGGCCGTTGCGGCGGGCGTCGGAGAGCCGCTCGACCAGCAACAGGCCCACCCCCTCCGACCAGGTGGTGCCGTCGGCCGCGGCGGCGAAGGACTTGCACCGGCCGTCCGGCGCGAGACCGCGGTCCTGGCTGAAGCCGATGAAGGAGGACGGGTGGGCCATCACGGTGACGCCACCGGCCAGGGCCATCGAGCACTCGCCGGCCCGCACCGACCGGACGGCCCAGTGCAGGGCGACCAGCGAGGAGGAGCAGGCCGTGTCGACCGTCACCGCGGGCCCCTCCAGGCCCAGGGTGTAGGCGACCCGGCCGGAGGCCACGCTGGCCATACCGCCGGTGCCGCCGCCGACCGCGTAGTCGTGGTAGACGACTCCGGCGAACACCCCGGTCCGGCTGCCGGCCAGGGAGGTGGGGTCGATCCCGGCCCGCTCGAACGCCTCCCACGCGGTCTCCAGCAGCAGGCGCTGCTGCGGGTCCGTGTCGCGGGCCTCGCGCGGGCTGATCCTGAAGAGGTCCGGGTCGAAGTCTCCGGCGTCGTGCAGGAAGCCGCCCTCACGGCAGTAGGTGCGGCCGGTCACGGCGGGCTCGGGGTCGTAGATCCCGTCGAGGTCCCACCCGCGGTCGGCGGGGAAGAACGAGATCCCGTCGGAACCGGCGGCGACGAAGTCCCACAGGTCCTCCGGGGAGCTGATGCCACCGGGGAACCGGCAGCTCATGGAGACGATGGCGACCGGTTCGTGCTGCTGGTACTCGACTTCGCGCAGCCGCCGCTTGGTCTGCTGGAGATCCGTGGTGGCGCGCTTGAGGTAGTCCCGGAGCCTGTCGTCGTTGCTCATGAAGCCGCTGCCAATCTCGATCTGTTCGCAGGGGGTTGATCGCGGGAGGGGCCGGTCGCGGAGGCTCATCGCGCGGAGGTACCTCGGAACTCCGGTCAGGGAGTCCCGAGTTCGCCGTCGAGCACCTCGAACAGCTCGTCGTCGGTCACCGTGCCGTAGTCGCGGGGCGCGGCCTGCTCGGCCGCCGGGGCGCCGTGCGTGTCCTGCCAGCGGCGCAGCAGCGCCTCCAGCCGGGCGGTGACCGTCCGGTGCCCGTCCTCGGCCGGCGGCAGCGCCGCGAGGGCCGCCTCCAGCCGGGTCAGGTCGGCGAGCAGCGGCTTCGCCGGGTCGCCGTCCACCGGATCGATCCGGCCGCCCAGGTGGTCGGCGACGACTCGGGACGTCGGGTGATCGAAGATCAGTGTGGCGGGCAGGTGCAACCCGGTGGCGTCACCGAGTCGTTTGCGCAGTTCGACGGCGGCCAGCGAGTCGAAGCCGAGTTCCTGGAACGCACGGTCCGGGTCGACCGCCTCCGGCGAGGCGTGGCCGAGGACCGCGGCGACGTTCGCCCGTACCACGTCCAACAGGACCCGATCGCGTTCGTGCGCGTGGAGCCGGCCGAGGCGCTGCCGCAGGTCCGCCCCGGCCTCGCGGAGCCCGGCCCGGCGGGCGGGACCGGGCACCAGGGAGCGCAGCACCGGCGGAACGTCACCGGGTTGGGCCCGCAGCGCCGCCCGGTCGAGCCGGATCGGCGCCACCGCCGGGGCGGCCGCACACAGCGCCCGGTCGAACAGGTCCAGCGCGGCGGGGACGGTCCAGGCCGGAAGGCCGACCTTCGCGAGGAGGTCCCGCTGCGGCGACGCGGTCACCTCCTCCCAGGGCCCGAACGCGACGGACCGGCCCGCAAGGCCCAGCCCGGCGCGGTGGACGGCCAGCGCGTCGAGGAAGGCGTCCCCCGCCGCGGCGGCGGCCTGGCCCGTACCGTGCACCAAGGCGGCGGAGGAGGAAAGCAGGACGAACGCGGCGAGCTCGCGGTCCCGGGTCAACTCGTGCAACTGCCAGGCCACTTCGGCCTTGGCACGCAGCGTCGCGGCCAGCCGGTCGGGAGTCAGGGCGTCCAGCAGTGCGTGGGGGGCGCCGGTGGCGGTGTGCACCACCGCCGTCAGCGGGTGGGCGGCGGGGAGCCCCGCGATCAGGGCTTCGAGCGCCGCGCGGTCGGCGGGGTCGACCGCGGCAACCGTGACCTCGGCGCCGAGTGCGGCCAACTCCGCCCGGATGCCCGCGCCTTCGTCTGCGTCACGGTCGCCGCCGGGGGCCTGACCGAGGCTGGGGGCCGGAGTGCCGAGGGGGGCGACGTCGGTACCGGGGGCCGGGGTGTCGAGGGGCTCGGAGGTGAGCACCAGGTGCCGGACGCCGTACGCGGTGACGAGGTGGCGAGCCAGCAGCGCGCCCGCACCGCCGGTGCCCCCGGTGACGAGCACGGTGCCGCCGGCCAGGTCCGGGCGCGGCCCGGCCGGCCCGGTGGCCCTCACCAGCCGGGGCAGCAGCACCCGCCCGGAGCGCAGCGCCAGCTCGGCCTCGCCGGAGGCGAGTGCGGCCGGCAGTGCGCGACGCGACTCGGGTGTGGCATCGATGTCCAGCAGCACCAGCCGGTCGGGGTGTTCGGCCTGCGCGGCGCGGACCAGGCCCCACACCGGGGCCTGGGTGAGGTCGGCCGTGACGGCACCCCTGGTGGCCACCACCAGTCGGGCGCCTGCCGTCGGCGCCTCCCCGGCCAGCCACGTACGCACGGTGTCGAGTACCGAGTTCAGCACCGCGCGCACCTCGGCAGGCCCCTGCCCGTCGGGAGCGGGGCAGCAGTAGAGCGCGAACCGCGGGGCCGCCCCGGCGCCGCCGCCGGCCGCGGCCGGTTCGACGGGCGGGTCGTCCGTCGGCCCGGCGGGGCCGATTCCGAGCAGGTCCGGACCGAGCACCGTAACGTCGGCCGCCGCCGAGGCGGCGGGCGACGGCGCCGGTACCCACTCCAGTTGCAGGAGGCCGTCGTGGCGGTCGGCGGCGGCGAGCCGGTCGGCGGGCACCGGACGGGAGACGACGGTGTCCGCCGAGAACACCGGCATGCCCGCCGCGTCCGCCAGGACCAGCGTCGACCCTCCGCCCTTCGCCGGCGTGACGCGCAATCGCGCGGTGGACAGCCCGCTCGCGTACGCGAAGACGCCCGTCCACGCCGCGGGCTGGATCGGTGCCGGTGGCGATGCATCACCGGACCGGCCGATCAGCTCCAGTTGGAGGGCTGCGTCGAGCACCGCCGGGTGCAGGACGAAGCCGGTGCCATCGGCAGCGGCCCGGTCGGGCAGCTCAACCTCGGCGAAGAGGTCGTCGCCGCGCCGCCAGACCGCCTTGAGGCACTGGAACGCCGGGCCGTAGCCGTGCCCTCGGGCCCACAGGCGTTCGTAGCCCTCGTCGACGTCCAGCTCCTCGGCGCCGACAGGCGGCCACTCGGTGAGCCCGGCCGGCGGTTCGACCGTGCCGTCGGCCAGTACTCCGGTGGCGTGCCGGATCCACAGCGACTCGGGGTCGTCAGCGCGCGAGTGGACGGTCAGCGCGCGATGCCCGTGCCCGTCCGGCGTCCCCACGAGCACACGAAGCGCAAGGCCGCCGCGCTCGGGCACCACCAGCGGCTCCTCCGCGAGGAGCTCGCGAACCAGGGGGGCCCCGGCCTGCTCACCGGCCGACAGTGCCAACTCCACCAGCCCCGCGCCGGGAAAGACCACGGTGTCCAGCAGTTCCATGTCCGACAGCCAGGCCTGCCGGTCGCGGGACAGCCTGCCGGTCAGCAGGATCTCGTCGGTTCCGGGGGTCTGGACCGAGGCACCCAGGATCGGGTGTGAGACGACGTCCAAGCCGACGGCGGAGGCATCGCCACCCGGCCCGGGGGCGCTGACCCAGAAGCGCCGACGCTGGAAGGGGTAGGTCGGCAGGTCGATCCGGCGGGCGCCGGTGCCGGCGAAGAACGCCGACCAGTCCACTGCCGCGCCAGAGGTGTGGAGTTGGGCCAGTGCGGTCACCAGGGCGGCGGGCTCCGGCCTGTTGCGGCGGGTGGCGGCGACCAGCGTCGCCTGCTCACCCGTCACGGACTGCTGTGCCAGCCCGGTCAGGACACCGTCAGGACCCAGCTCCAGGAACCGGCTGACACCCTCCGCCTCCAACACACGGACGGCATCCGCGAAGCGGACGCTCTCCCGCACCTGCCCCACCCAATACCCCGGCGAGGCCAGGTCGGCGCCCAGCGCGCCGGTCACCGTCGAGACCACCGGCACCGAAGGCTCGTGGTACTCCAACCCGCCTGCCACCGCACGGAACTCGTCGAGCATCGGCTCCATCAGCACCGAGTGGAACGCGTGCGACACCGCCAGCCGCGACGTCTTGCGGCCCAGCGCCTCAAAATGCGCGGCGACGTCGAGGACCGCGTCCTCATCACCCGAAACCACCACCGAGCCGGGGGCGTTCACGGCAGCGAGACCCACCCGGTCACCCAGCAGCGGCACAACCTCCGCCTCACCCGCCTGCAACGCCACCATCGCACCGCCCTCCGGCAGCGCCTCCATCAACCGGCCACGCACCGCCACCAGACGAGCCGCATCCTGAAGGGAGAACACCCCCGCGACGTGGGCGGCGGCAATCTCACCGACCGAATGCCCCGCCACGAAGTCCGGGCGCACGCCCCAGGACTCCACCAGACGGAACAACGCCACCTCGAACGCGAACAACGCCGGCTGCGCGAACCCCGTCCGGTTCAACAACCCGACGTCCTCACCCCACACCACCTCCCGCAACGGCCGGCCCAACCACCCGTCCAACTCCGCCACCACCGCGTCGAACGCCGACGCGAACACCGGGAACGCCGCGCACAGCTCACGCCCCATCCCCAACCGCTGCGCACCCTGACCCGTGAACACAAACGCCGAACGACCACCACGCCGCGCCAGCACCGGGACGGACTCCCCCGACACCAACGCGGCCAACCCCCGCCGCAACTCCTCCACATCCGAACCCACCACAGCAGCCCGATGCTCAAACACCGCCCGCGACGTCGCCAACGAGAACGCCACATCCAACAGCGCCTCATCGCCCACCAAAGACAACAACCGCCCCGCCTGCGCCGCCACCGCACCCGGCGTCCGACCCGACACCACCCACGGCACCACCGACACAGACACCGCCACCGGAACCGGACCGCCGCCTTCAGCAGAAGCCTCGACGACCTCCCGCTGCGGCGCCTCCTCCACGATCACATGCGCGTTCGTCCCACTCAGACCGAACGAGGACACACCCGCCCGGCGCAGACGTCCACGCTCCGGCCAGGCCACCTGCTCAGTGAGGAGCCTGACGTTGCCCCCCGACCAGTCCACCTGCGGGGAGGGCCGGTCCACGTGCAGGGTCTTCGGCAGCATGCCGTTGCGGATCGCCTGGACCATCTTGATGATGCCCGCCGTGCCGGACGCGGCCTGGGCATGCCCGATGTTGGACTTGATCGAACCCAACCAGAGCGGCTGATCCTCGGGCCGGTCCTGCCCGTACGTCGCCAGCAGCGCCTGCGCCTCGATCGGGTCACCCAGACGCGTCCCCGTCCCGTGTGCCTCCACCACGTCCACATCCGCCGACGACAGGCCCGCGCTCGCCAAGGCCTGCCGGATGACCCGCTGCTGCGCCGGGCCGTTCGGCGCGGTGAAGCCCTGTGAGGCACCGTCCTGGTTCACGGCCGAGCCGCGGATCACGGCGAGAACCCGGTGCCCGTTGCGCTGTGCGTCGGACAGCCGCTCCAGCAGCAGCATCCCGGCACCCTCGGAGCAGGCGACCCCGTCCGCGGCCGCCGCGAAGGACTTGGAACGGCCGTCGGCGGCAAGGCCCTGCTGCTCGCTGAAGTAGAGGAACATGTCGGGGGTGGACATCACCGTCACGCCACCCGCCAGCGCGAGAGTGCAGTCCCCGCGGCGGAGCGCCTGCACCGCCCAGTGCAGTGCGACGAGCGACGAGGAGCACGCCGTGTCCACGCTCACCGCCGGGCCCTCCAGCCCCAGGGTGTAAGCGACTCGGCCGGACACCAGGCTGCCGCCGCTGGAGCTGCCGGGCGCGCTGCCCAGCGCGTAGTCGTGGTACATCACACCGGCGAACACGCCGGTCGGGCTGCCCTTCAGTGAACCCGGATCGATGCCGGCCCGCTCGAACGCCTCCCAGGACACCTCCAGCAGCAACCGCTGCTGCGGGTCGGTCCCGAGGGCCTCGTTGGGGCTGATGCCGAAGAAGTCGCTGTCGAAGTCGGCTGCGTCGTGCAGGAAGCCGCCATGGTTGGCGTAGGTCCTGCCGGGCGTGCCCGGCCTGGGGTCGTAGAGGCCCGAGTCCCAACCCCGGTCGGTCGGGAACTCCGAGACCGCGTCGACACCGTTCTCGACCAACCGCCACAGATCCTCCGGCGAGGCGACCCCCCCGGGGTAGCGGCAGGCCATGGCGACGACGGCGATCGGTTCAACGGCCTGCCGCTCGGCGTCGGCGAGGCGCTTCCGTGCGTCGCGCAGGTCGGCAGTGGCCCGTTTCAGATAATCAAGAAGCCTCTGCTCGTTGCTCACCGAGGTCCACTCCTCATGGTCGGGAAACTCTGACGGCAGACGGAAGGGGTTGGGTCAGGACTGGTGTTCTCGGCGTCGATCGCCATCGGCCGAACCTGCCGGACGCCACGAGGGCTTCCACCTTCAGGAGGCTACTGAGCGCCTCCGGGAGGGCCAACCCTTAACCGCACCCCAGTCACCCCTTGTCCCGGCGAAGGGGTGCGGCAAAGGTCCTGGTCAGCGGCACCGTGACGCCGGGGACGCCCCCCCTGCCGGTCATGAGGCCGGGGTCTCCAGTTCGCCGTCCAGAATGTCGAAGAGCTCGTCCGCGGTCACCGCGCTCAGATCGGCGCCACCGGGTTCGTCACCGGCTTCCCCGCCGACCGGCTCGTCCGTACGGTGACCGCCGATCCATCGGGACGTCAGTGTTCGCAGCCGCAGCGCGATCCGGTCGTGCTCGCGCTCGTCAGCGGCGGCTCCGGCCAGCAGCGACTCCAGCCGCGACAACTCCGCGTCCAGTACCGAGATCGAACCCGCCGCGCCGTCGACCGGACCGAACTGCTGCTGGAGGTGCCCGGCGAGTGCGGCAGGGGTCGGATAGTCGAAGACCAGGGTCGCGGGCAGTCGCAGTCCGGCGGCCCGGTTCAGCTGGTTGCGGAGTTCGACCGCGGTCAGCGAGTCGAACCCCAGATCGCTCAACGCCCGGTCGGGTTCCACGGCCTCCGCCGAGGCGTGCCCCAACACCGTTGCGACGTGCGTACGCACGAGTTCCAGGAGGGTGTGGGCGCGTTCCTCCTCGTCCAGGCCGGCGAGGCGCTGCCGCAACGCCCCCTCACCCGACCCACCGGCCACCACC
>NZ_JBHUWW010000113.1:0-30722 GCF_042669755.1 Kitasatospora sp. NPDC057223
CACCGCGACACCGCGCGGCCCGTCGGTGCCGGCCCGCAGCAGCCCGAAGGTGTCGTTCACGACCGCCGAACTCGCCCCCCAGCCCCGCTCCTCGATGGCGGCCTGCAGCAGCTGCTCCTCGACCGGCAGGTCGGCGTTGGCGAGAGCGGCACTGACGTGGCTGGTCAGCACGCTCCGGCCGAGGGTGAGCCCGGCCGCTGCCGCGGCGCTCTCCACCAGCGGTGCGAGGCCGGCGATCGCGGCCCGCGCGCCGACCAGGTGGGGTTGGAAGCCGCCGCCCCGCGCGGAGCCGAGGACGCTCCCGTCGGCTCCGACGAGGGCGACGTCGGTCTTGCTGTTGCCCGCGTCGATGGCGAGGACGCCGGGCAGGAGGGGTGGTTCGGGTTGGTGGGTCATCAGGTCCCCGCGCTCGTACGTGCCCCGGCCGTCGTCCCGGCCGGGGGTTTGGGGGTGCCCCCGGCCGAAGGCCGGGGGAGGGTGGTGCTGAGAGCCGTCCGTGCTCCGGGTGGGAGCCGGGCGCCGCGGGCCGGTCAGGCCCAGCTGAGGTGCTCGTGGTTGTTGGCGAGCAGGCTGTCCGTCAGCTTGTCCGCGAGTTCCAGCTGGCCGACCAGCGGGTGCGCGAGCAGGGCGTCGAACACCCGGTCGCGGCCGCCCTTGAGCGCGGCCTCCAGTGCGAGCTGCTCGTACGCCGTCACACCCGCGATCAGGCCGGCGTAGAGCGGTTCGACGGGGCGCTGCGGCAGCGGGCGCACGCCGGCGGCGTCCACCTCGGCCGGCACCTCGATGACGGCGTCGTCCGGCAGGAACGGCAGGACGCCGTCGTTGCGGGTGTTGACGACCTGCACGGTGGTGCCGCCGTCGGTGCCCAGCAGCGAGGCGATCAGCTGCACCGCCGCCTCCGAGTAGAACGCGCCGCCGCGCTGCGCGAGCAGCTCCGGCTTGGTGTCCAGTGTCGGGTCGGCGTACATGTCGAGCAGCTGCTGCTCGATGGCGGCGACCTCGGAGGCGCGCGAGCCCTTGGTCCTCAGCTCCTCCACCACCACGTCGTGCTGGTAGAAGTACCGCAGGTAGTACGAGGGGACGACACCCAGGCGCCGGATGACGGGCAGCGGCAGATGGAGGTCCTCGGAGATCTCCTTGCCGTGGCTCGCGAGCAGCTCCGGCAGGACCTCCCGGCCGGTGCCGCTGCCGGGGGCGTCGAGCAGCGTGACGCCGCGCTCCCAGGTGAGGTGGTTCAGGCCGACGTGGTCCAGGCGGATCAGCTCGGGGTCGACGCCGAGGTGCTTGGCGAAGCGCCGCTGGAAGCCGATCGCGACGTTGCACAGGCCGACGGCCTTGTGGCCGGCGCTCTGCAGGGCCCGGGTGACGATGCCGACCGGGTTGGTGAAGTCGACGATCCAGGCGTCCGGGTTGGCCCGGCGGACCTGCTCGGCGATGTCCAGCACCACCGGGACGGTCCGCAGTGCCTTCGCGAGCCCGCCCGCGCCGGTGGTCTCCTGGCCGACGCAGCCGCACTCCAGCGGCCACGTCTCGTCCCGGTTGCGCGCGGCCTGGCCGCCGACCCGCAGCTGGAGCAGGACGGCGTCGGCGCCCTGCACACCCGCCGCGACGTCCGTGGTGGTGGTGATGGTGCCCGGGTGGCCCTGCTTGGCGAAGATCCGCCGGGCGAGGCCGCCGACGAGCTCCAGCCGGTCCGCGGCCGGGTCGATCAGGACGAGCTCCCCGATCGGCAGCGTGTCGCGCAACCGGGCGAAGCCGTCGATGAGTTCGGGAGTGTAGGTGGAGCCGCCACCGACGATGGCGAGCTTGAGAGTGGGGGACATCAGCCCTTGACCCCTGTCAGTGTGACGCCTTCGATGAAGGCTTTCTGGGCGAAGAAGAACAGGACCATGACGGGTGCCATGACGAGGAGGGTGGCGGCCATGGTGAGGTTCCAGTTGGTGTGGTGCGCGCCCTTGAAGGACTCCAGGCCGTAGGACAGCGTCCAGGCGCCGGGGTTCTCGCTGGCGTAGATCTGCGGGCCGAAGTAGTCGTTCCAGGCGTAGAAGAACTGGAACAGGGCGACGGCGGCGATGGCCGGCTTGGCCATCGGCAGGACGACCCGCAGCAGGATGCGCAGTTCGCTGCAGCCGTCGATCCGGGCGGCCTCGATGTACTCGCGCGGGATGGTCAGCAGGAACTGCCGCAGCAGGAAGATGGTGAACGCGTCACCGAACGCCATCGGGATGATGAGCGGCCAGAGCGTGCCGGTGAGGTGCATCTGCTTCGCCCAGAACAGGTACATCGGGATGATGGTGACCTGCGGGGGGAGCATCATCATCGAGATGACGGCCATCAGGGCGAGGTTGCGGCCGCGGAAGCGGAACTTGGCGAGCGCGTAGGCGACCGGCAGGCTGGAGACGACGGTCAGCACGGTGGCGGCGCCCGCGTAGACGAGCGTGTTGCGCCACCAGGTGAGGAAGCCCTCGGTCTGCCAGACCTTCAGGTAGTTGCCCCACTCCCAGGAGGTGGGCCACAGGTTGGTGGTGAGGGCCTGCCGGTCGGTCATCACCGAGGTGAGGAAGACGAACACGAACGGCAGGACGAAGAACAGCCCGGCGGCGATGGCGAGCGAGTGCACCGCCACCCAGTGCAGGGCGGCCCGGCGGCGCGCCACCCGGGCGGCCGCCGAGGTGACCTTCGCGGAGCCGGAGCCGGAGCCGGAGCCGGTACCGGAGCCGGACTTGGACGCGGGGAGTGTCGAGCTGAGAGTCATGGGTTAGTCCTCACTCGCCATGAAGCCGGACTTGCGGCGCAGGAGGATCGAGGTGAACGCCATCGAGATGACGAACAGGATCAGGGCGATCACGCACGCGGAGCCGGTGTCGAAGCGCTGGAAGCCCAGGTTGTAGACCATCTGCGGCAGCGTCCAGGTGGAACCCTGCGGGTAGCCCGGTTCGAACTGCTGGCCGGAGCCGCCGATGATGCCGCTGGCCACCTTCCCCGCGACGATCGCCTGGGTGTAGTACTGCATGGTCTGGATCACGCCGGTGACCACCGCGAACGTCACGATCGGCGAGATGTTCGGGAAGGTGACGAAGCGGAACTTCTGGAAGGCGCCCGCACCGTCGAGCTCGGCCGCCTCGTACTGCTCCTTCGGGACGTCCAGCAGTGCGGCCATGAAGATGACCATCAGGTCGCCGATGCCCCACATGGCCAGCATCGTCAGGGCCGGCTTGGACCAGGTCGGATCGGTGAACCAGCCGGGCGTCGGCAGACCGAGGTCGCCGAGCACCTGGTTGACGGGGCCGGTGCCGGGGTTCAGCAGGAACGCGAACGCCATCGTGGCGGCCACCGGCGGGGCCAGGTAGGGCAGGTAGAACGCGGTGCGGAAGAAGCCCGCGCCGGTCTTCACCTTGGTGATCAGCAGGCCGATGCCGAGGCCGAAGGCCACCCGCAGCGAGACCATCACGACGACCAGCCACATCGTGTTCCGCAGGCCCTGCCAGAAGAACGGGTAGTGGTTGAAGACGTAGTCCCAGTTCTTCAGGCCGGTGAAGACGGGCGGGTTGAAGCCGTCGTACCTGGTGAACGAGAAGTAGATGGTGGAGATCAGGGGGTAGAGGAAGAAGACGCCGAAGCCGATCAGCCACGGCGAGAGGAAGGCCAGGGTGCGGGCCCCCTCCCGGCGGCGCTTGCTGCGAAGCGCCGCCGGGACGGGGAGTCCGGCACTCGCCTTACGGGAGCCGAACGCGATTGCCATGTGTTGCTCGCCTACTCGTTACTTCGCCTGGTTGACGGCGGCGTCGATCTCCTTGGCGGTGGCCGCGAGGCCCGCCGCCAGGTCGCCCTGCTTGCCGGACTCGAAGTCGTAGCCGAGGTTCTGCAGGGAGACGATGTACGCGCCGCCGTTGACACTGGCGGGAGTGGTGCCGGAGTTCGGGTTCTTGGTGATGTCGATGAACGTCTTGAAGTTCGGGTCGGCATCCAGCTTCGGCGAGTTGAGCGCGTCGAAGGTGCTCGGGACGTTGTGGATCGCGTTCGCGAAGCTCACCACGGCGTCGGTGTCGGTGGTCAGGTACTTGACCAGCTCCCAGGCCGCGGCCTGCTTCTTGCTGTTCTTGGCGATGCCGATGATGGTGCCGGTCTGGTAGCCGCGGCCGTACGTGGCGGCCTGGTCGTCCGGCACCGGGAACGGCGCGGTCGCCCACTCGAAGTCCGGCTTGTCGACGGCCAGCGAGGCCGTCCGCCACTCACCGTCGATCGCCATCGCGACCTGGCCGGTGTGGAACGGGTTCTTGGCGCTGAACTCGTCGCCGAAGCCGGTGCGGAACTTCTCCAGCTTGTCGAAGCCGCCGAGCTTGTCGACCAGGCCCTTCTGCCAGTTCAGCATCGCGGCGATCTTCGGGTCGGTGGCGATGCTCGACTTGCCGTCGGCGTCGAAGTAGCCGGGCCCGAACTGGCCGAGGTAGTGCTCGGTGGTCGACTCGTAGCCGTGGTAGTTCGGCATGAAGCCGAGCTGCTTGAAGCCGTCGCCGTCGGCGATGGTCAGCTTGGCGGCGTCCTCGGCGAACTCGGTGAAGGTCTTCGGCGGCGCGGTGATGCCGGCGGCGGCGAAGGCCTTCTTGTTGTAGTACAGGCCGAACGCGTCACCGAGCAGCGGCAGCGAGCACTGGTTGCCCTTGAACTGCGTGTAGTTGAGCATCGCGGCCGGGAAGGTCTTGGCGGCGTCGATGCCGTCCTTCTTCAGCAGCGGGTTGAGGTCCGAGAAGACGTTCGACGAACAGAACGTGCCGACGTTGTTGGTGGTGAAGGAGGAGACCACGTCGGGGGCGTCGTCGCCGCCGGCCCGCAGGGCCTGGTTGGTCTTGTCGTCCGCGATGTTGCCGACGGCCTTGACGTGGATGTTCGGGTGGGCCTTCTCGAAGGCGGCGATGTTGTCGTTGATCGCCTTCGTCTCGCTGTCCTGGCTCCAGCCGTGCCAGAAGGTGATCGAGACGTCCTTGCCGCTGGCCGAGTCGTCGTTGCCGGCACCGGAGTTGGTGCCGGTGCAGGCGGTGGCGAGCAGGGCGAGGACTGCGCTGCCGGTGATGGCGGCGACCGTACGACGGGCTCTGCGAGAGGTGGTGGCGTGCACTTCGAGGTCCTCCTGGGGGGTACGCGGGCAGGCGTCATTGCCGTGTGGCCCGCGGGCTGGGCTGAGGGGGAACGTGCTGTGGGCGACGTGGTGTCAGGTGGAGCGCTTGCGGTGTCGGGTGGTGCGGGTGCGGGGGAGCGTCAGTGGGTGGAGAAGACCGCCTCGCGGGCGGCGGCGAGGGCGCGTTGGAGCGCGCCGTGCAGGACGGGCGGTCCGGGCAGTGCGCTGCTGCGCACCTCGGGCCGGGAGATGGCGATCCTGGCCAGCTCGTCCTCGACGAGCAGGCGCAGGCGTTCACCCCCGGCGATCGGGACACCGCCGGAGACCACCACGAGCTGGGGGTCGACGACGGAGACGATGACGGCCAGCCCGACGGCGAGCCGGCCGGCCAGGGCGACGAGGAAGTCGTCGCCGGCGCCCGGGGTCTCCAGGGCCAGGACGACCGCCTCCTCGGCGGTGGGGGCGGTGAGCCCGTGCTCGCGGGCGAGCGCCCGGACGGCGGGGGCGCCGACGAGCTCCTGGAAGCCGCCGGAGTTCTTGCGGCGGACGTCGCGGACCACCGGCGCGCCGGGCACCGGCATGTAGCCGACCTCGCCGGCGCCGCCGGTGAAGCCCCGGTGCAGGCGCCCGGCGATCACGATCGCGGCGCCGGTGCCCTCGCCGGCCCAGAGCAGGACGAAGTCCTCGCAGCCCTGGGCCGCGCCGGAGGACTGCTCGGCGACGGCGGCCAGGTTGACGTCGTTCTCGATGCTGACCGGGGCGTCCAGGGCGGCGGAGAGTTCGTCGAGCAGCCGGGGCGAGTGCCAGCCGGGCAGGTGGGAGGCGTAGCGCAGCTTGCCGGAGACCGGGTCGGGGGCGCCGCCGACGCCGATCACGACCTCGCACAGGCTGCCGGGCGCGACGCCGGCCAGCCGCAGCGTCTCGGTGACGGCCTCGGTGACCTTCTCCACGGTGGCGGCGGCGGGCCAGCCCTTGGAGGGCACGACGTGCTCCGCGAGGACCCCGCCGGTGATGTCGGCGACGGCGACCCGGACGTGGCTGTTGGTGACGTCCAGCCCGGCGACGTACCCGGCGGCGGGGTCGACCTGGTACAGCTGCGCGTTGGGCCCGGGGCCGCCCTCGGTGGTGCCGACCGGCACGACCAGCCCGGCGGCCTCCAGACGGGCCAGCAGCTGGGAGGCGGTCGGCTTGGACAGCCCGGTCAGGGTGCCGATCTGGGTCCGGGACAGCGGGCCGTTCTCCAGCAGCAGCTGGAGGGCGGCCCGGTCGTTGATGGCGCGCAGCAGGCTGGGGGTGCCGGCCAGGGGGACACGGGCGGAGGGGACGCGGGCGGTGTTCTCGGTCACGGCGTCGATCCTCCTCTTCGCATGGCTCGGCGGACCGGCCGGGGTCGGCCGGGGTGGTTGCGACAAGAACTGTTAGGAAACTTTCCAGTCGCTTGGAGAGGACCGTAGAACCCGGCTCCGGAGGGTGTCAATGGGCCTCCCGCAGGTGGATGCCGAAGCGTTACCCGGCAGCACGAAGCCCCGCCCTCCCGAAGCGGGAGAACGGGGCCCTTGCCGACGGCCGGCCGGTGCTGCGAATCCTGGTCGCGGCGCTGCCGCGGGCCGGTCAGGTGGTCTTGGCGGGGCCGGCCGCGCCGTCGTCGGCGGGCCGGGAGGGGGCCGGTATCGGCGTCGCCGCCAGGGAGCGCGGCGAGGAGGGATCGGCCAGCACCGACGGGGGTGCGGCGTCCACGAGAGCCGCCAGCGCGGTGCTGCCGACCGCCGCCGGGGCCTCCTCCTTGAGCTTGATCCCCGCCTGGTCGAAGGCGTTCTTCAGGCGCCCGCGCAGTGCCCGGCTGACCATCGCAGCCTTGCCCGGAGCCGTCCGCGCCTCGACCCGCAGCACCACCGAGTCCGCTGCCACCGACTCCAGGCCCAGCACCGTGACCGGCGCCCAGACCAGCTCGTCGAACGGCGAGTCCTTGGCGAGGGCCTCCGCCGTCTCGTGGATCAGCGCGTCCACCCGGAGGAGATCCTCCTTGTAGCCCACCTGGACGTCCACCGACGCGGTCGACCACCCCTGGCTCATGTTGGCGATCCGCTTCACCTCGCCGTTGCGGATGTACCAGATCTCGCCGTTCGCGCCGCGCAGCTTGGTCACCCGCAGGCCGACCTCCAGCACGGTGCCGGTCGCCACCCCGGTGTCGATCTCGTCCCCGACGCCGTACTGGTCCTCCATGATCATGAAGACCCCGGAGAGGAAGTCCGTCACCAGGTTGCGCGCGCCGAAACCGATCGCGACACCCGCCACACCGGCGCTGGCCAGCAGCGGAGCCAGGTTCACCCCGAGCGCGCCCAGCACCATCAGCGCCGCCGTCCCCAGAATGCTGAACGAGGCCACGCTGCGCAGTACCGACCCGATCGCCTCGGAGCGCTGCTGGCGCCGCTCGGGGTTGACCACCCCGGTGTTCGCCAGCAGGCCGCCGAGGCGGCTCGGCTCGGCGGCCTCGTCCTCGGGCGGCCTGGTCATCCTGGTGATCAACTGCGTGATCAGCTTGCGGACCACGGCCCGCAGCACCAGGGCGAGCAGCACGATGAAGACGATCCGCACCCCGCCGGCGACCCAGTCCTGCCAGTGCGCGTCCAGCCAGCTCGCGGCCTGCCGGGTGCTGTCGCCGACCTCCTGCGCGCTGGTCGGAAGTCTGAGATCGAGCCCGGGCAGCCCGCCCGGGGACTCCCCGGTACCGTCCGGGGGCACCGTCGTCGGCGCCCCCGGGGCCGTCGTCGGGGTCGCGTCGGCGAGATAACCGGTGACAGCGGACCAGGACACGTGCGGGGCCTTCCTGCAGGGAGCGGTGGCGGGCCGGCCGGCCCCGGCGCTGCACACGCCCCCGGGCCCGCGGACCGTCCGGACCAGCCTAGCCGCCCGCCCGGCCGGGCCCCGACCCGCCGCCGCCGGCCGCCCGGCCCGCCGGCCCGCGGCCGGACGTCCTGTCAGGGCTGCTCCGACCGGCGGACGGCAGGCACCGGCGGGCCGATCGGCGGCCGCACCGCGGCCGGAGATTGGAACCGGCCGTCACCTGGGCATACCGGGTATGACGGAACCCACACCCGGAATCCACGTCAGCTCCGTTACACAGGAGTGGTGGCGCCGTACCAACGCGTAAGGCGACACTGGGGGAGATCACGCACCCGCTGCGTGGTCGAACCGCTCGTCCCGGCGCGAGCCACGCGCCGCAGGCGTCCAAGGAGGCATCCGTGCCGCATGTCCTGGTCCTCAACGCGTCCTACGAGCCACTCGGCGTCGTATCGATGCGCCGCGCACTCATCCTGGTCCTCAACCACAAGGCGGTCAGCCTGGAGGACTCCGGAATCACTCTGCACAGCGCCACCAGCGCCCTTCCGGCGCCGTCCGTCGTCCGTCTGACCCGCTTCGTGCGGGTCCCGTTCTGCGGGCCCGTCCCGCTCACCCGCCGTGCCCTCTTCGCCCGTGACCACGGGCGCTGCGTCTACTGCGGGGCCGCCGCGACCAGCGTCGACCACGTCATTCCGCGCAGCCGGGGCGGCCAGCACCGGTGGGACAACGTGGTGGCGGCCTGCCGCCGCTGCAACCACACCAAGGCCGACCGGCACCTCACCGAACTCGGCTGGCGGATGAAGCGCCAGCCCGCCCCGCCCAGCGGCCTGGCCTGGCGCATCATCGGCACCGGCATCAAGGACCCGCGCTGGCGGCCGTATCTGGAGCCGTACGGGGCGAACGACCAGTTCCGTGAGTACGAGCACCACGACCATCCCGAGTACGCGGGCAGCCACCCGCTGCCGCTCGGCCGGGCGCACGGCGTCCACTCCACCCCGGTGCACGGCGCCAGCACGCGCCCCGCACCGGTCCGCCGCGGCGAGCAGCCCGAAGCGCTCTCCGCCTGACCCGATCCACAAGGGCCTGCCCCGTCATATCCCGGTACGCCTCATGGGCCGCCGGCGCACCCCGCAGCGGGAGCGCCGGCGGCCCGCCGTCCGTCCGGGGCCGGCGGCGGGCTCAGGGCTTCGGGGCGGTGGCCGTGGCGGGCGCGGTGGTGCCGGGCGAGGCCGGGGTGGGCGACTTGGTCGGTGCGGGGGTCGGGGTGGCCGGTGCGGTCGGCACGGGGGGCGCGGGCGGCACGACCGGCTGCTCCGGCGTACCCGCCGGGGCGCCCGTGGTGACCGCGTACATCTCCACACCCCACAGCGAGTAGCCGTACTTGGTGGCCCGCGAAACGCCCTGCACGCGCAGGTAGACCGCGCCCGGCGCGTCGAAGCGCACCGTCTCGGTACCGCCCCGGCCGTCCTCGACGGTGGCCACGGTCGTCCAGACCACGCCGTCCGCCGAGGTCTGCAGCCGGTACGACGCGGCGTACGCGCTCTGCCAGTGCAGCACCGCCGAGCCCAGGTGGACGGCCTGCGGGAGCTTCAGCTGCACCCACGCGTCGTCCGTCGCTGGGGAGGACCAGCGGCTCTTCGGGTCGCCGTCGGCCACCGCGGCGGCGGGGAAGGCCGCCGTCTCGTCGCCCGAGGAGCCGGCCGTCGCGGTGGGCGCGAGGTCCGGGCCGCCGGTCGGCGGCACCACGTGCACCTGGAGGACCTGGCGGACGACGCTCTGGCCCGTGGTGAAGGTCACCGGCACCTGGTACGTCCCCGAGGGCGTCTCCGCGGTCGCGGTGACCAGCAGCGGGGTGCCGACCCGGCCACCGCGCGGCACCGCGACAGGGGCCGCCGGAGTGACCGTCAGCCCCTTCGCGACCGCCGGGACCTCCGTCCGGAGCTCACCGGTGACGCCTTCTGGCCGGCCCGCCTCGACGAACGCGCTGACCTGCACCGGGGCCGGGGCGCCGGTCACCGCGTCCAGCGTGGTGTCGGACAGTGTGAGCCGGGCCGCCGGAGCGTCGGCGTACCAGGGGATCACCTGGTTGACCACCGGCGGCTCGCCGCCGGGCTGCCAGGTCAGCCGGATCGCCCCGGCCGGGCGGCCGCCGGCCGGCAGCTCGTTGTAGCCGGGCCGGATCGTGCCGATCTCCGCCCAGCTGCCGTCCGCGAGGCGGACCTGCACGGTCGCGGTGGCCCGCACACCCGGGTCGGTGAGCACCGTCAGCCGGTCCAGCGGCCGGTCGGCGCCGAGCTCGACGGTCAGCGGCTCGTCCCGGGCGGTCGGCGCGGTGGCCGCCCGGTAGGCGGTGTCCGGGTTGCCGTCCAGCACGGCCGCGGCCGAGAAGCCCGGGGTCGCGGCAGGGCCGCCGGAGACGCTCGCCGGGGCGTCGCCCGGCGCCGTCACGGTGAACTCGCGGATCGCGACGGCCGTCTTCTGCGCCGAGGCGGCGCGCAGCCGTACGGCCCGCACCACCTCGCCTGCCGGGACGGCGACGGTGGCGCTCCGCTGGTTCCTGATCCGCGCCAGCTGCTTCCAGCCGCCCTCGCCGGTGGAGTACTCCAGCACCCCGTCGTGCAGGTAGTCGTCCACGGCGCTGGCGCTGTCCGGGCCGTCGCCCCACGAGCCCATCAGCACCGTCACGCTGCCCACCGGGCGGCCGTCGCCGAGGTTGAGCCCGACCGCGTCGCCGGGCTGCGGCGGGGCCGAGCTCCAGTAGAAGGTGTCGGCGGCGCCGTCCGTCATCAGGGCCGGCGGGTGGCCGTTCGCGGAGCCGAGGGTGCTGGTCGCCGTGATCCCGCCGCCCGCCACGCCCGTCCAGCTGTCGGCCGTCGCGGCCGCCCGGTCCAGGAAGGGGCCGAGCACGCCCGCGCCGACCGTCGCCGGGCTCTGCGCGACCTGCTCGCGCAGCCGGGTCAGCTCCACCCGGGCCTTCCAGGCCGCCGTGCCGTCGCCCGCGCGCTGCGCCAGCAGCATGTCCACGGCGGACTGCCCGGCCAGGCCGTACGCGCTCAGCGGGGCCAGCCAGGGGCCCGCCTCGGCGGCCAGCGCGGCCGTCGCCCGGTTGCCCGCCAGGGTCTGCGGCGCGCTCGCCATCGCCGCGAAGGCGTCCCGCAGCGGGGCGGCCGCCGCGACCGGGTCGGGGGCGCTGCCCGAGGCCGGCTCCAGGGCCGCCCAGAACTGCTCCAGCAGCGGCGCCAGGTACCCGGACTCCTGCTTGGCCAGCGGGGACGAGACGCTGTTGCCCGCCAGCGCGGTGACGGCGGCGAGCGCCGTGCCGGGCCCGGCCGCCACGTCCGCCGTCGGCCCCGCGGTCGGGCCGGCCAGCGAGCGCAGGGCGGCCTGCCAGGACTCCTGCGGCCGGTACCCGGCCGGGTTCCAGGCGAAGTCGCCGGCCGTCGCCAGGGCTATCCGGGACGCCACCGGCTGCTGCATCCCGCCGGTCAGCAGCGCGGCCGAGCGGGACGCGACCTCGGGGTCGCGGCCGGTGTACGCGCCGAGGTAGAGCCGGTCCGGGCTGGAGTCGTTGACCGGGTAGTTGTCGAGGGTCACCAGCGGGTGCCCGTACAGCGAGCCGGTGTCGGCGGCCTGCGCGCCGGTGATCTTCTCCGGGATGACCCCGACCCCGCTCCAGGCGACCTGCACGCCCGCGGGCAGCTCGGCGGCCAGCGCCGTCCGGTACGGGGTGGCGCCCTGCTGGTGGTACTCGGTCGGCACCACGGTCAGCGGCGCCAGGCCCGGGTTGCGTTCGATCAGCCGCTGCTGCACCTTGCCGGCCAGCTCGGCCTGCGCCCGGGCGGCGGCGGCCGGCCCGGTGCCGTACACCCGCTTGTCGCCGCTGCAGTGCCACTCGTCGTAGGAGACGTCCAGGAACTGCAGCTGGAAGGCGCCGAAGCCCAGCTTGCGCAGCCCGTCCAGCTTCGCGACCAGCGAGTCGACGTCCCGCCCGGAGCTGTAGCAGAAGGACTGGCCGGGGTCGACGGCGTAGCCGAGCACGACGTGGGAGCGGTGCGCGGCGTCGGCGAGCGCGCGCAGGTTGTCGGCCTGGGCCGCGGGGTAGGGCTCGCGCCAGCGGGAGAGCCGGTACGCGTCGTCGCCGGGGGCGTAGAGGTAGAAGTTCTGCTTGGAGCGGCCGAGGAACTCCAGCTGGTCCAGGCGCTGCTGCTGCGTCCACGGCGTGCCGTAGAACGCCTCGGCGGTGCCGCGGACCGGCGCCCCGGCCGGCCAGTCGCGCACCGAGACACCCGGCAGGCCCAGCGTGCCCGCGTCCGCCGCACCGGGCGGCACCGGCCCCTGGCCCTGCCCGGCGGGTACCGCCGCCAGCAGCTGCCGCATGCTCTGCGCGGCGTAGTAGGTGCCGGTCGCGTCCACCCCGGCGAGCACCACCGCGCCGTACGTGCCGCCGCCCGGCGCGGGCAGCTGACCCGCCGACAGGACGTACCCGCCGGCCGGCAGGCCGCCCGGCGACGGCGCCTCGGTGTCCTTGCCGCCCGCCGCCACCGCGAGTTCGCGCAGCACCCGGTCCACCGTGCCGTCCGCGCCCTCGGCCGGGCCGCCGACGTACACCACCAGCGAACCGGCCGCCGGGGCGGGCGAGTCCGGCCGCGGGGTGAGCGTGTCGGCGCCGGCGACGCCCAGCACCTCGCGCACGGCGTCCACCGCGCCGTCGTCGGCCTTCGGCGCGAGCACCAGGGTGACCTCGGCCGGCACCGTCACCGGCGCGCCCGCCACGGTCTGCTGCTGCGGGCGCGGGAAGACCTGCGGGTCGCCGACACTGCCCAGCGGCGTCTGCGGCGCCGAACCCGGCACCTCGGCCGCCGCGTACGCGGTCGCCTGGGAGGGGGGTGCGGCGAACGCGGCCGGGGTGCTCACCAGCAGCCCGCCGACCACGGCGGCCGCCGAGAGCGTCGCCGCCACCTGGAGCGTCCGCCGCCGGGGCGAGGGGATCCGCACCGCGCCGGTCCCGTTGCCGGTGCTCCGCTCCGCGCGCACCGACGCCAGCAGCGGCTGCGTCCCCTTGAAGTCCGCGATCATCCGGTCGGCCGCGCGGGGCGCCAGCTGGCGGGCCGTCCGCGCGGTGGCCCGCCGCGCGGCGAGCGCGGCCGGGTGGTACAGCACGTCCCGGAGGGCGGCACTCTGCTCCAACTGCTGCCTCAGCCTGCGGCCGGCGACGACGGACACACGGGACTGCACAGGAGCCTCCTCGCGGTGAGTGCCCAGGTCAACGGGCCGGACGCACGGAGTAGATCATCGAACCGCGCCGGACCGGAGTGCCGCGCGCCGCCACTCGCGATCCCTGTCGCCGCCAAAGCCCACCAGTTGGGACAGACGGTGTCAACGTCGCGGGCGCGTATGTCTTATTTGTCCAGGTTGATGACTGGTCAGAAGGTTGCACGCGGGCCGGACACGAACGACTCTGCTGCGCCGGATTCACCCGTCTCGGTCATTCCGCCGCCGTGTCGGTGCTGGGTCGGCCGCCTCCCGCGCGGGTAGGACTGTGCTGTCCCGTAAGGGCGTCGCCGAGACCCGCAGGAGCCGCGAGTGGCCGCATACCTCGACCGTGACGAAGCAGGCAGCCGGCAGGTGCCGGCGCAGGATGCTCCGCCGCCCCCGCCGGAGCTGGTGGCGCTGGCGCACGCGCACGGCGTGGACAGTACGTACGACCCGGGGAGCGGGCCGGTGCCGGTCGGGGCGCGGACGCTGGTGGCGGTGCTGGCCGCGCTCGGGGTGGACGCGGCGACGCCGGAGGCCGTCCGGACGTCGATGGAGCGTCACCTCGCCGCGGTGAAGGCCCGGCTGCTGCCGCCGTGCGTGGTGGTGCGGGCTGGGCACCGCACCGCGCTGGACGTGCCGGCCGACGCGCGGGTGCGGGTGGAGCTGGAGGACGGCGGGGAGTGGACGCTGCCGGCCGGGCGCTCGCACTGGCTGCCCGCCCACCTGCCGCTGGGCCACCACCTGCTGCGGGTGACGGCCGGTGAGCGGCAGGCGCAGGCGCCGCTGATCGTCGCGCCCGAGCGGCTGGCGGGGGTGCGGGGGCGCAGCTGGGGGTTCCTGGCGCAGCTGTACTCGGTGCTGTCGGAGCGGTCCTGGGGGATGGGCGACCTGGGGGACCTGGCGGAGCTGGCGCAGTGGGCGGGCGCCGAGCTGGGCGCCGGGTTCGTGCAGATCAACCCGCTGCACGCGGCGCTGCCGGGGGCGCCGTCCGACCCGTCGCCGTACCGGCCGTCCTCGCGCCGGTTCGCCGACCCGGTGCACCTGCGGGTGGAGGCCGTCCCGGAGTACGCGTACCTGACGGCGGGGCAGCGTGAGCAGGTGCAGGCGTGCGGGCGCCGGGCGGCCCAGCAGCGGGCGGAGGTGCTGGAGCACGACGGCCTGATCGACCGGGACGCGGTGTGGGCACTCAAGCGCGAGGCGCTGGAGGTGCTGCACGTCGTCCCGCGCGGGGTGGGGCGCGCGGCCGCGTACGGGGCGTACGTCCGTCGTGAGGGCGCGTGGCTGGAGAAGTACGCCGTCTGGTCGGCGCTCGCGGAGGCGCACGGCAGTGACTGGCACGCCTGGCCGAAGGGCCTGCGCCGCCCCGACAGCCCGCACGTGACCCTCGCGGCGGCCGAGCTCGCCGACCGGGTCGAGTTCCACCGCTGGCTGGCCTGGCTGGTCGACGAGCAGCTGGGGCACGCCCAGCACGCGGCCGAGGAGGCCGGGATGGCCGTCGGCCTGATCCACGACCTCGCCGTCGGCGCGCACCCCGACGGCGCCGACGCCTGGGCCCTGCAGGACGTCCTGGCCGGCGGGATCTCGGCCGGCGCCCCGCCGGACGCCTTCAACGCCCACGGCCAGGACTGGGGCCTGCCGCCCTGGCGCCCCGACGCGCTGGCCGCCGCCGGCTACGCCCCGTACGCCGAACTGCTGCGCTCGGCCGCCCGGCACGCCGGGGCCGTCCGGATCGACCACGTGATGGGCCTGTTCCGGCTCTGGTGGGTGCCGGCCGGCCACCGGCCGACCGAGGGCGCCTACGTGCGCTACGACGCGGAGGCGATGCTCGGCGTGCTGGCGCTGGAGGCGCACCGGGCCGGCACGGCCGTGATCGGCGAGGACCTGGGCACCGTCGAGCCCGGCGTACGGGAGGAGTTGACGGCGCGCGGGATCCTCGGCACCTCGGTGCTCTGGTTCGAGCGCGACTGGCGGGCGAAGGGCGAGATCCTGCCGCCCGAGCGCTGGCGGTCGCAGTGCCTGGCCACCCTCACCACGCACGACCTGCCGAGCACCGCGGCCCGGTTGTCCGGCGAGCACGTCGAACTGCGCCACCGGCTCGGGCTGCTGGCCCGCGCGCTGGGAGAGGAGCAGGCCGAGGCGACGGCCGAACTCGCGGACTGGCGGGCCGAACTGACGCGGCTGGGCCTGCTCGCGCCGGGCGCCCCGCTCGACCCGCTCGCCCTGCACCGCTTCCTGCTGGCGACGCCCGCCGAGCTGGTGGGCGTCTGGCTGCCCGACACCGTCGGCGACCCGCGCCCGCAGAACCTGCCCGGCACCTGGGACCAGTACCCCAACTGGCGTCTGCCGGTGGCCGACGCGGCCGGGCAGCCGCTCACCCTCGGCCAGGTCGCCGCAGCGCCGGGCACGGCCGGGCTCGCCGCCGTGCTCAGGACCACGGACGCGCCGGCCCCGGAAGGCTGACCCCGGCGCGCGGCGGAAGGTAGGGGGCCGGTACGGTGGGAAACGTGGACAAGAGGAACGCTTTGCGCGCTGGTGCGGTCACCGCAGCGGCCACGCTGATGATGCTGATGTCGTCGCCCGCCATGGCCCTGACCAGGGACGACGGCGACGATCCGGGCACGGGGCTGAGCGTCGCCCAGACCCTCGGCCTGTACGTGCTGCTCCCGATCGTGCTGTTCCTGGTGATCGCCGGCCTGACCGTGCTGCCCTCGGTCATCGGCAAGGACAAGAAGAAGTAACCGGACGCCGCCACCCTTCACGCCGTACGGCTGCCCCGCCCGCCCTCCGTGGCGAGCGGGGCAGCCGCATGTCCGGGAGCGACGGCCACGCTGACCGGGCCCGGTGCGACCAGGGCGGGAAAGCCGCTGGTCCACCGCTTGCTCCCGTCGGGGAGGACGGCCAGCGCCTCGACGCCGCTCCGGGCCTCGGCCCAGGCGAGGCCACGCTCCGGGCCCATCGCGAACGCGGCCGTCGTCCAGGCGTCGGTACGGGCCAGGGTGAGGGCGGCGGTGGTGCGGGCCACCAGGCTGAGCGAGAGCAGCCCGGCGGCGGGCCGGCCGGTGTGCGGGTCGAGGATGTGCGGGCCCCGCTCACCGGTGCCCGAGGTGGCGACCGCCAGGTCGTGGCCGGCCACCACCGCCGTCAGGGCGCCGGGCCGGCCCGGGTGCGCGATGCCGACCCGCCACGGGCCGCCGACACACCGGACGTCCCCGCCGCCGCTGACGCACAGGTCGCCCGCGCCCGCCCCGCGCAGGATCCGGACGGCCTCCTCCACGGCCCAGCCCTTCACCCAGCCGCTCGGGTCCAGCCGCCCGCCCGGGTGGGCGGTGAACCAGCCGCCGGTCTCCTCGGCGACCTCCCGGCAGCGGTCGAGCACCTCGGCGACCTCCGGGCCGCAGTCGGCGAGCGTGATCTCGGCGCGCGCGAGCCGGCTGACCGGGCTGTCGCGCCAGTACGGGGAGAAGGTCTCGTCGATCCGGTGCAGCCGGCGGACGGCCCGGCGGAGCGCCGCCTCGACGGCCCGCCGCCCGCCCGGGCCCGGGTCGCGGACGGTGAACGAGAACACGGTGCCCATCACGTGCTCGGCGTGCCGCAGCGGGGCGGGGCCCCGGGCCTGCCGGAGCGCCTGCGTCAGGCCCGGCGGCAGGGCGTCCGGTGCGGTGGGGGCCGTCATCGGCCGGCCGCCTGGTCCAGGGCGCTCTGCAGCGAACTGGTGTAGCCCTGGCTGGTGTAGGTCGCTCCCGAGACGACGTCGATCGCGGCGCTCTGCGCGTCGATCGCCTCCTGGTTGAGCAGGGGCAGTGCGTAGCTGTTGATCTCCTGGTCGCGGCGGTCGTGGGAGGGGTACTCGACCACGTCGATCTTGGTGATTTTCGTGCCGTCCAGGGTGACCTTGACCTGGACGGGGCCGTACCGGGTGTCCGCGGCCGCACCGGTCACGGACCGGACGCCGCCGGCGGCCGCGCTGCTGCTCGCGCTGGCCCCGCCGGTGCCGGTGCCGGTGCCGGTGCCGGTTCCGGAACCGGTGCTGCCGACGGCGGTGGCGGTCCCCACGGCGCCGTGCGGCTTGAGTGAGAGCAGCAGGACTATCCCGGCCGCGGTGGCGGAGGTGGCGACGACGGCTCTGCGCACGGGGACTCCCGGAGGGTTTCGGTGGCGGGTGGGGGACGCGGTCGGAGGCGGGACCGGTCAGAAACTGAAGGACTCGTGGTGGATGCGGGTGCGCGGCACCCCGGCGGCCCGCAGGTCCCGGACGGCGGCCTCGGCCATCGCGTCGGGGCCGCACACGAACACCTCGTGCCGGGCCAGCCCGGGGACGAGCCGGGCGAGCGCCGCGCCGGTGCCGCCGACCTCCTCGCGCGGGCCGATCAGGTAGTGCACCCGGGCGCCCCGGGCGGCGGCCACGGCGTCCAGCTCGGCGCGGAACACCACGTCCTGCGGCCGGCTCGCCCGGTAGACCAGGGTCAGTGCGCCGCGCCGGGCCGGCACCGTCTCGAACAGGGCCCGCAGCGGCGTGATCCCGACACCGGCCGCCAGCAGCAGGACCGGCCGCCCGCCGCGCACCCGGCGGGCGGTGAACGCCCCGTACGGGCCCTCCGCCCGGACGGGCGTGCCGGGCCGCAGCCGGGCGACGGCCGCGCTGTGGCTGCCGAGGTCCTTGACCGTGAAGCGCAGGAAGTGCGGGTGCGGCGGCGCGGACAGCGAGTACGGGTTGGCGCTCCAGCGCAGTCCGGGTGCCTGGAACTGGAGCCGGAAGAACTGGCCGGCCTCGGCCCGCAGTCCGTCCAGCCGCTGCCCGGTGACGAAGACCGAGACGACGCCCGGCCCCTCCGGTCGGACCTCGGCCACCCGCAGCCGGTGCCGCCGGTCGCGCAGCCACGGGACGACCAGCCGGTACCAGCCGAGAACGACGGCGGTGCCTAGGTACAGCACGTACCAGGCGACCCGCGCCGGGCCCTCGCCGAGGTCGGCGCCGTTGCTGAGCTGGTGGGCGAAGCAGAGCGCGACGGCGAGGTAGGTGGTCAGGTGGAGGTAGTACCAGAGGTCGTAGCCGATCCGGCGGCGGGCGGCCCGCGCGGAGACGGCGCCGACGCCGAACATCAGCAGCGTCCCGAAGCCGGCCTTGAGCATGTCCGGGTAGTGCAGCACGATGTCGACGCCCTCGCCGACCACGCCCCGGCGCACGGTCAGGGCGTACCCCCAGATGATGGTGAGCACGTGGGCGGTGAGCAGGCCGACCAGGTAGCGGCCGCCGACGGCGTGCCAGCGGGCCAGCCGGTCGGCGCCGAGGCCGCGCTCCAGCAGCGGGATCCGGGCCATCAGCAGCAGCAGGACGGGCGCGGTGTACCCGGCCAGCAGGCCGGTGATCCGCCCGGCCCCGGTGAGCCACTGGCCGGCGCCGGCGATGCCGGCGGTGCCCTGCCACCACAGGGCCAGGACGGCCGCCGCGCCCGCGCCGATCAGCGCGAGGAGCGCCGCCGCGAGGGCGTCGGGGGGCAGGGCGTGACGGGTGGTGGTGGTACGGGTGGCGGTTCGCGTCGCAGGAGTGGCGGATGTGGTCACGGGCAGGCCTCCTTGGCGAGCCAGCGTGCCACCGCAAGATGGGAGATTCCTTTGAAACGGGCCGCGCCGGGTGAGAAGCGCTCCCCGGACCGGGCAGCACGGTGGGGCCGGGTGCGCGTGCACCCGGCCCCACCGCCGCTCAGTACCTCAGCGGGTCAGTGACCCAGCTCCCGGGCACCCGCCGCCCGGTCCGCCGTCTGGGCCCGCAGGGCGCGCTGCACGCCGTCGCGCGCCTCGACGATCTGGCGGCGCAGGGCCGGCACCGGCGCGGCCGAGGCCAGCCACTCGTCGGTGGCGTCCAGGGTGGCCTGCTCGACCTGGAGCCCCGGGTACAGCCCGACCACGATCTGCTGGGCGATCTCGTGGCTGCGGGTCTCCCAGACACCCTTGACCGCCGCGAAGTACTTGGCGGTGTAGGGGGCGAGCAGCTCACGCTGGTCGGACTGGACGAAGCCGGCGATGATCGCGTCCTGCACGTAGTTGGTGAGCTTGTCCGACTCGACGACCGAGGCCCAGGCCTCCGTCTTGGCGGCGGCGGTCGGGCGGGCGGCCCGGCAGGTGGCCGCGTGCTGCTCGCCGGCGGCCGTGCGGTCCCGGGCCAGCTCGGCGTCGATGGCCTTGTCGTCCGCGCGGCCGGTGGCGGCCAGCCGGCCGAGCAGCGTCCAGCGCAGCTCGGTGTCGACGGCCAGGCCCTTCAGCTCGACCGAGCCGTCCAGCAGGCCGGCGAGCAGGGCGAGCTGTCCGTCGGTGCGGGCGACGGAGGCGAGTGCGCGGGCCCAGGCGAGCTGGTGGTCGCTGCCGGGCTCGGCCGCGCGCAGCTGCTCCTCGGCGGCGGCGGCCCAGCGGCCGAGGCCCTGCTCGCGCCAGGCCGGGTCGGTGTACAGGTCCAGTGCGGCCCGGACCTGCCGGTGCACGGACTGGACGACGCCGATGTCGGACTCCCGCGGCAGGCCGGAGAGGGCCAGCTTGAGGTAGTCGCGGGCGGCCAGCTCGCCGTCGCGGGTCATGTCCCAGGCGGAGGCCCAGCACAGGGCGCGCGGCAGCGAGTCGGTGAACGCCCCGAGGTGCCCGGTGACGACGGCCAGCGACGCCTCGTCCAGGCGGACCTTGGCGTACGACAGGTCGTCGTCGTTGAGCAGCAGCACGGCGGGCTTGCGGCGGCCGGTCAGCTGCGGCACCGGGGTGCGCGCCCCGACGACGTCCAGCTCGATCCGCTCGGTGCGGACCAGGCTGCCGTCCTGCAGCTCGTACGCGCCGATCGCGATCCGGTGCGGGCGCAGCACGGCCTCGCCCTTGGCGCCGGCGGGCAGTGCGGGGGCCTCCTGCAGCACGGTGAGCGACTCGATGGTGCCGTCGGCGGCCAGCGTCAGCTCGGGGCGCAGGATGTTGATGCCGGCCGTCTCCAGCCAGGCCTTGGACCAGGCGCCGAGGTCGCGGCCGCTGGTCTCCTCCAGGGCGCCGAGCAGGTCGCTGAGGCGGGTGTTGCCCCAGGCGTGGCGCTTGAAGTAGGCCTGGACGCCCTTGAAGAAGGCGTCCTGTCCGACGTAGGCCACCAGCTGCTTGAGCACCGAGGCGCCCTTGGCGTAGGTGATGCCGTCGAAGTTGACCATGACGTCTTCGAGGTCGTTGATCTCGGCCATGATCGGGTGGGTGGACGGCAGCTGGTCCTGCCGGTACGCCCAGGTCTTCATCTGGTTGGCGAAGGTGGTCCACGAGTGCGGCCACTTCGAGCCGGGCGCCTCGGCCTGGCAGACGGCCTCGGCGAAGGTCGCGAACGACTCGTTCAGCCAGAGGTCGTTCCACCACTCCATGGTGACCAGGTCGCCGAACCACATGTGGGCCAGCTCGTGCAGGATGGTCGCGGCCCGCGACTCGTACGCGGCGTCGGTCACCTTGGACCGGAACACGTACTGGTCGCGCAGCGTCACGGCGCCCGCGTTCTCCATCGCGCCGGCGTTGAACTCCGGCACGAAGAGCTGGTCGTACTTGGCGAAGGGGTACGGGTAGTCGAACTTCTCCTGGAAGTAGTCGAAACCCTGCTTGGTGACCGCGAAGACGGCGTCGGCGTCGAGGAACTCACGCAGCGAAGGCCGGCAGTACACGCCGAGCGGGACGCGCTGCGAGCCGCTCTCGTAAGTGTCGAAGACACCCACGTAGGGGCCGGCGATCAGCGCGGTGATGTACGAGGAGATCCGGCCGGTCGGCTCGAACTCCCAGACCTGGACGTCCCCTTCGCCGGTCGGGGTGGGGGTGGGGGAGTTCGAGACCACGACCCAGCCGGTGGGGGCGGTCACGGTGAACCTGAACGCGGCCTTGAGGTCGGGCTGTTCGAAGGAGGCGAAGACCCGGCGGGCGTCGGGGACCTCGAACTGGGTGTACAGGTAGGTCTCGCCGTCGACCGGGTCGACGAAGCGGTGCAGGCCCTCGCCGGTGTTGGTGTAGGCGCAGTCCGCGACGACGCGCAGCTCGTTCTCGGCCCGCAGGGCGGGCAGCGCGATCCGGCTGTCGTCGAAGTTGGCGACCGGCAGGCTCTCGCCGTTGAGCACGATCTCGCGGACGCTCGGGGCGACCAGGTCGATGAAGGTGGAGGCGCCGGGGGTGGTGGCGCTGAAGCGGACCACGGTGGTGGACCGGAAGGTGCCCCCGTCACGGGCCGAACCCAGGTCGAGTTCGATGTCGTAAGCATCCACGTGGAGAAGTTCGGCCCGGGTGCGGGCCTCCTCACGGGTCAGGTTGGTGCCAGGCACTCGCAGGACTCCTTCGTCAGGCAGGGATGCTTCGCATCCTCCCACGGCCGGAGGGCGGCAGCGCAGGAATACCCGGCTCCCCGTCGTGGGCCCGTCGGCCCGGCCCACGACGGGGTGTCAGCTCACCCCTTGGTGAACCGCAGGACGGGTTCGAGGGAGGTGGTGCGCGGGAACGCCAGCAGCGAGCCGTCGTCGGCGACCGTGAACTCGGTGATGCTGTAGACCAGCAGACCGGTCTTCGGCCGGCTGATCCGGCCGGTCACGGTCGTCGATCCGTCGGCCGGGCCGAGCGTCACCAGGTCGGCGGGCTTGCTGTAGCCGTGGGCGACGACGGCCCGGACGGCGCCGTCCTTGTCGGTGCCGGAGACCAGCCGCATGCCCTGTTCGCCGCCGCCGTCCTTCTCCCAGAGCTTGCTGCCGGTGGTGAGGTCGAAGGCCTGGACGGTGGGCCGGACGCTGTCGCGGCTCTGCACGTACAGCGTGGTGCCGCTGACGGTGTTCAGGGTGAACGGGTCGGACACGTCGGAGAACTCCAGGCTGTCGCTCCCGGCCTCCTTGGCCGGGATCTTCGCCGTCGGCTTGCCGGCCCGGTCGAAGCCGAAGACGTAGTCGCCGTCGTCGCCGGCCGACATCGCCAGCACCAGCGGCTCGGCCGAGAGCACTGCTTCGACGCGCTCGTTCTCGCCGCTCAGCGTCAGCTGGCCGGCGGTCTTACCGCTGTCCGCGTCCAGGATCTGGAGCTGCGACTTGGGCGAGACACCGCTGCCGTAGCAGCGGTCGGTGACCACGACCGCGCTGCCCGCGGCCTTGGCCGTCACGCTGCAACTGCGGTCGCGCGGCTTGTACGTCCAGGCGGGCGTGCCGTCGGCGGTGCTGAAACCGCCGGCCTCCTCGCCCCCGCCCATCGCGACGACCTTGTCCGTGACGCTCAGGGTCGGGGAGTAGAGGCGGTCCGCGCCGACCTTCTTCGACCACAGCAGGGTGCCGGCGGTGACGTCGACGGCGCCGAGGGTCGAGCAGTCCCCGTCGCCGGTGTTCAGGGCGACCGCGCCGATGCCCCGGCCGTTCGGCGCGGGGGACATCGCGCAGAACTCCTTGGTCCCGGCCGGCGGCGCGATCGACCAGGCCGGCCTGCCGTCCGCGAGGCTGTACGCCCGGATCCCGTTCTCGTCGCCGCGGACGGTCACCTTGTCGGTTCCCCAGATGCCGAGCAGCGAGGAGGCGGACGAGTTCTCCGCCTTGGGAGCCGCCCAGGCCACGCTGTAGGAGCCGCTCTCGCCCCCGCCCCCGCCGCCGCCCTTGCCCTTGCCGTCGCCGAGCAGGACGACCAGCCCCAGCCCGATCGCGATGACCAGCACGCCGACGACGACACCGCCGTACAGCAGGACCGGATTGCGCTGCTTGGCGGCCGGCGGGGGCGGCAGGGGGAACCCGTACCCGGGCTGCTGCGGGTACCCGGGGGCGGGCACCGGCTGCGGGTAGCCGTACCCCGGGCCGGGGAGCGGCGGCGCCTGCGTGGGGAACGGCTGCGGCGGGGCCGCCGCGTACGGGTCGAACGGCCCGACCGGTGCTCCGTACGCCGGTTGCGGCGGGGCGCCCTGGGGGTAGGGCTGCGGATACGGCTGGGCCGGGAAGGCGGCGGCGGTCGGCTGGTGGGCGACGCCCGCCGCACCGGCCGGCGGGGCCGCCGCCGGGGTGCGCCCGAGTGATACGCCCCGCTGCTCCGGCGGGCTGCCGGAGGTGTCGCCGGTACCCGGGTCCGGGTGGTCCGCTGCCATCTGTCGCCCCGTCATGTGTGGATTCGTCCCGCCCGCGGGCCTGGTACGCCTGAGGTTGCCGGGGCCGGTGAGATGGGGACCATCGTAGGGGGAGCCCGATTTCCGGCGGCCACAGGAGTGCCGGGCGGTGCCGGACGGCACTCGGCGGAGGCCCGCGGCGGTCCCTCCGGCCTTGACGCACCGTTCAAGGGTTGCCGAGCCGGGGGGCCGACGCAGGGCGGCGGTGTCGCGGGGCCGGGGCGCGCGCCCCACCGCTTCGTCGTCCACAGCCGCAGCTCCAGCCGCAGCTCCGCTGCCGCATCCTTCCTCCGCCCCGCGAAGCACATACCCCAACGCCGCTCCTTCTCCCGCCCACCCTGCGCCGGACGGTCTAGAGTTCAGAAGTTGAAAGTGAACAGCTGGTTGAGGTCTCCACATCTTTCGGTGACCCGGCCGCTGTCACAACGGACTCCGCCGCAACGGCGCGGCAAGGGCGGGGACGGTCGTCTCCGCGCCCCTGGGAGGGTGAATCATGTCGACGGACACACCGGGATCGCAGTCCTCACTGCACCGGGCGAATCTCGAACGAGTACTGCGAGCGGTCAGGATGGCCGGTTCGCTGACACAGGCGGAGATCGCGCGCAGCACCGGACTATCGGCGGCCACGGTGTCGAACATCGTCCGGGAGCTGAAGGAGAGCGGCACCGTCGTGGTGGCCGACACCTCCTCCGGCGGCCGCCGGGCGCGCAGCGTCTCGCTGAGCGGTGACGCGGGGATCGTGGTCGGCATCGACTTCGGTCACACTCATCTGCGGGTGGCGGTCGGCAACCTCGCGCACCGGGTGCTCGCGGAGGAGAGCGAGCCGATCGACGTGGACGTCTCGGCGGCGCAGGGCTTCGACCGGGCGGAGTCGCTGGTCGACCGGCTCCTCCAGCAGGCCGGGTTCAACCCGGACAAGGTGATCGGCGTCGGCCTGGGCGTGCCCGGGCCGATCGACGTGGAGACCGGCGCGCTCGGCTCCACCGCGATCCTGCCCGGCTGGACGGGCATCGCTCCCGGCCGGGAGCTGGCGGCCAGGCTCGGCATGCCCGTGCACGTGGACAACGACGCCAACCTGGGTGCGCTGGGCGAGCTGGTCTGGGGCGCCGGGCGCGGGCTGAGCGACCTCGCGTACATCAAGGTGGCCAGCGGTGTGGGCGCCGGCCTGGTCATCAACGGCCAGATCTACCGGGGGCCGGGCGGCACGGCGGGTGAGATAGGGCACATCACGCTCGACGAGGCCGGGCCGGTCTGCCGCTGCGGCAACAGAGGCTGCCTGGAGACCTTCGTGGGATCCAGGTACCTGCTCAATCTCTTGAACGCCAACCTCGGTAGTGATCTGACCTTGTCAAAGGTCGTCCAGCTCGCTCAGCAGGGCGATCTGGGCTGCCGCCGGGTGATCGCGGACGCGGGCCGGCAGATCGGCACGGGGGTGGCAACGCTCTGTAACCTGCTCAACCCTCGGCGGATCATCCTCGGCGGCGACCTCGCCGAGGCCGGTGAGCTGGTGCTTTCCCCGATCAGGGACTCCGTGGCACGGTACGCCATCCCCAGTGCAGGGCGGCAGTTGTCGGTGGTTCCGGGCACTCTGGGTGGTCGTGCGGAGGTTCTGGGGGCTCTCGCGCTGGTGATGAGCGAGATGGGCGAATCGGGCGCTCTGGGGCGTACCGGTCATGCTGCGGGCGCTCGGACCTGACTCGCGGCTGTCCCGTTTGGTATCGGCTAAGCCTTCAGGAAGATAACGAAAGGGTTTGGATCTCCCCAACCTTGGATTTACTTATTGACGACAAGTGCCGGGTGCGGGTTGACTCCCTCCCACCTCGCCGCAGCGTTGCGGCAATGTCAGGGAGGCAACCCCCACCATGAACGCAATGATGCGTCGCGCTGTCATCGCCACCGCCGCCGTCTCGATGGCCCTTTCGATGGCCGCCTGCGGCAAGGCCGGCGACGACAAGAAGAGCACCGCCGGCTCCGGGGACACCAAGTCCATAGGCCTGCTGCTCCCCGAGAACGCTTCTTCGACGCGCTACGAGTCCTTCGACAAGCCGTTCATCGAGGCCAAGGTCACGGCGCTCTGCCCGGACTGCAAGGTCAAGTACAGCAACGCCGAGGGCAGCGCTTCCAAGCAGAAGCAGCAGTTCGACACCCTGATCGCCGAGGGCGTCAAGGTCATCATCCTGGACGCGTTCGACGCCAAGTCGACCCAGTCCTGGGTGAAGGAAGCCGCGGACAAGGGCGTCAAGGTCGTCGCGTACGACCGTCTGGCCACCGGCCCGGTCGCCGCCTACGTCTCGTTCGACAACGAGAAGGTCGGCGAGCTCCAGGGCCAGGCCCTGGTCGACGCCCTCGGCGCCAAGGCCGCGGACGCCAACGTCGTCATGATCAACGGTGACGAGGCCGACCCGAACGCCGCCTTCTTCAAGGCCGGCGCGCACAAGACCCTCGACGGCAAGGTCAAGAAGGTCGTCTACGAGGCCTCCGGTGAGTGGAAGCCCACCGTCGCCGGCCAGAAGATCGGCACCGCGATCACCAGCCTGGGCAAGGACGGCTTCCAGGCCGTCTACTCCGCCAACGACGGCATGGCCGCCGCGATCATCACCCAGCTGAAGTCGTCCGGCATCAACGTCCCGGTCGGTGGCCAGGACGCGGGCATCGACGCGATCCAGCGGATCATCACCGGCGACCAGGCCTACACGATCTACAAGGCCTACAAGCCGCTGGCCGACGCCGCCGGCGAGCTCGCCGTCAACCTGCTCCAGGGCAAGGACGTCAAGGGCATCGCGTCCGCGAGCGTCGACAGTGACACCGACAAGGGCGTTCCGGCCAAGCTGCTGGAGCCGAAGGTCGTCACCAAGGCGAACGTCCAGTCCACGGTCATCGCCGACGGCCTCTACAAGGTCGCCGACATCTGCACCGGCGACTACGCCGCCGCCTGCGCCACCGCGGGCCTGAAGTAACCACCTCGTCGCCGGCGGCCCCCGCACCCACGGGGGCCGCCGCCGCGGCACGCTGCGCGAACCCCACCGCGCAACCCCTTTTCTCGCTCTACCCCGACGCGCCCGGGTCCGCGCGCGTCTCCCGTCCCGCGCCTGCACACGGAGGCCGGACGGGAAGAAGGAGATGGTTCAGTTGACAGGCGCACCCGTACTGGCGTTGCGCGGGGTCTCCAAGCGCTTCGGTGCCGTTCAGGCGCTCACCGACGTCCACCTGGAGGTCCACGCCGGAGAGGTCGTCGCCCTCGTCGGCGACAACGGCGCCGGCAAGTCCACGCTGGTGAAGACGATCGCCGGCGTCCACCCGATCGACGAAGGCTCGATCGAGTGGGACGGCCGCGAGGTCCGCATCAACCGCCCGCAGGACGCCCAGGCACTCGGCGTCGCGACGGTCTACCAGGACCTCGCGCTCTGCGACAACCTCGACGTGGTCGGAAACCTCTTCCTCGGCCGTGAGCTGCGCCGCTTCGGCACGCTCGACGAGGTCGCGATGGAGAAGCGCGCGAAGGAGCTGCTCGACACGCTGTCGATCCGCATCCCGAGCGTCCGGATCCCGATCGCGGCGCTCTCCGGCGGCCAGCGCCAGGTCGTGGCCATCGCCCGTGCCCTGGTCGGCGACCCCAAGGTCGTCATCCTGGACGAGCCGACCGCCGCACTCGGCGTCGAGCAGACCGCCCAGGTCCTCGACCTGGTCGAGCGGCTGCGCGAGCGCGGCCTCGGCGTGATCCTGATCAGCCACAACATGGCCGACGTGAAGGCCGTCGCGGACACCGTCGCCGTGCTGCGCCTCGGGCGCAACAACGGTGCGTTCGACGTCGCCACCACCACCCACGAAGAGATCATCTCCGCCATCACCGGAGCCACCGAGAACGCCGTGACCCGGCGTCAGGCACGCATCGCGGAGGTAGCGAAGTGAGCACCAACAAGACCGAGGCCACCCAGGCCGCGGCAGTCGAGGCCACCGAGCCCGCCGCAGCCGTGACGGCCACCGCGCCGGCCGCCGTCGACCCCCGCCTGCTCGTCCGCGAGAACGGCCTGGCCGGCTACCTGGCCGACTTCAAGCGCAAGATGAAGAGCGGCGAGCTCGGCTCCGTGCCGGTCGTCCTCGGCCTCATCCTGATCGCCGCGATCTTCCAGGGCCAGACCGGCAACTTCCTGAACGCGGACAACCTCACCAACATCACCCTGTGGATCGCGGGCCCCGGCCTGATCGCGGTCGGCATCGTGTTCGTGCTGCTGCTCGGTGAGATCGACCTCTCGCTCGGCTCGGTGGCCGGTGTCTCCGCCGCCATCGCCGGTGTGCTGTCGGCCCGCCAGGGCATCAACGAGTGGCTGTCGATCCTGATCGCCCTCGGCGCCGGTGTCGCCATCGGTGCGCTGCACGGCTTCTTCTTCGCCAAGATCGGCGTGCCGGCCTTCGTCGTCACCCTCGCGGGCCTGCTCGCCTGGAGCGGTCTGCAGCAGTTCGTGCTCGGTGACAAGGGCACCGCGAACGTCGTCAACAACGGCGTCATCGCGGACCTCGACCACTACTTCATCGGTGACGGCGACGTCGCGGTGACCTGGATCTTCGCCGTCCTCGGCGTGGCGCTGTTCGCGCTCGGCCAGGTGCTCGACAGCCGCCGCCGCAGCGCGGCCGGCCTGCCGGCCCGCCCGATGAGCGAGATCGGCCTGCGCACCGGCGTCCTCGCCGTCATCGCGATCGCCGCGGCGTACACGCTGAACCAGAGCCGCGGCCTGCCGCTGCCGCTGGTGATCTTCCTCGGCATCGTGATCATCACCGACTTCGTGCTGCGCCGCACCTCCTACGGCCGGCAGATCTTCGCGGTCGGCGGCGGCATCGAGGCGGCCCGGCGCGCCGGTATCAACGTCGCCTGGGTCCGGATCTCGGTCTTCATGATCTCGGCCGGCATGGCGGCCCTCGGCGGGCTGTTCATCATGTCCCAGCAGGGTTCGGCCGACAAGGCGCTCGGCAGCGGCAACGTCCTGATGAACTCCATCGCGGCGGCCGTCATCGGCGGCACCAGCCTCTTCGGCGGCCGGGGCAAGACCTGGTCGGCGCTGCTCGGCATCCTGGTCATCCAGTCGATCATCACCGGCCTCGACCTGGTGCACGTCGACCAGGCGATCCAGTACATGATCACCGGCGCGGTGCTGCTCGCCGCGGTCGTCCTGGACTCGGTCTCCCGCCGGACCCAGAAGTCCTCCGGCCGGGGCTGACCCCCGCCGCAGGACCTGTGCCGTACGACACGTGAGGCCCGGCACCCGAACCGATCGGGTGCCGGGCCTCGTCCTGTCCGTTGTGCCCCCCCCGACCGGACGGAAACGGTGCCGGGGCGCGCCAACAACGGGCGCGCCGCTCGGTGTCCGGCAGGCGGACATTAGACTCGACCAGCCGGGACGAGCCGACACCGTCGGTCCGCCGCGGCACCAGGGGCGGCCCAGCCCGTCGGATCCGAGACGGGTCCGAGTCCGTCCGGACGAAACAATGCACGAGGAGGAACGGGTGGCCCTGCTGACCCGCATTCGGGGACCGCGCGATCTCGACCGGCTCACGCCGGGACAGCTCTCCGTCCTGGCCGAGGAGATCCGCACCTTCCTGGTCGAAGAGGTCTCCAAGACGGGCGGCCACCTCGGCCCCAACCTCGGCGTGGTGGAGCTCACCATCGCCCTGCACCGGGTGTTCGACTCGCCGCGCGACCGCATCCTCTTCGACACCGGCCACCAGAGCTACGTCCACAAGCTGCTCACCGGCCGCCAGGACTTCTCCCGGCTGAAGATGAAGGGCGGCCTCTCCGGCTACCCCTCACGCGCCGAGTCCGAGCACGACGTGATCGAGAACTCGCACGCCTCCACCGTCCTCGGCTACGCCGACGGCCTGGCCAAGGCGAACAAGATCCAGGGCCACAAGGACCGCCCGGTCGTCGCCGTGATCGGCGACGGCGCCCTCACCGGCGGCATGGCCTGGGAGGCGCTCAACAACATCGCCGACGCGACCGACCTGCCGGTCGTCATCGTCGTCAACGACAACGAGCGCTCCTACTCCCCGACGATCGGCGGCCTCGCCAACCACCTCGCCACCCTGCGCACCACCCAGGGCTACGAGCGGTTCCTCTCCTGGGGCAAGGACGCGCTGCAGCGCACCCCCGTGGTCGGCCAGTCCCTCTTCGAGACGCTGCACGGCGCCAAGAAGGGCCTGAAGGACTTCATCGCCCCGCAGGGCATGTTCGAGGACCTCGGCCTCAAGTACATCGGCCCGATCGACGGCCACGACCTCGTCGCCCTGGAGTCCGCGCTGACCAAGGCGCGCGGCTTCGGCGGCCCGGTGATCGTGCACTGCCTGACCGAGAAGGGCCGCGGCTACAAGCCGGCCGAGCAGAACGAGGAGGACCGCTTCCACGCGGTCTCCGTGATCCACCCCGACACCGGCCTGCCGGTGAAGACCTCCGGCAAGGACTGGACGTCGGTCTTCGGCGAGGAGATGGTCGCGCTCGGCCGCGAGCGGGCCGACATCGTCGCGATCACCGCCGCGATGCTCCACCCGGTCGGCCTGGCCCCGTTCGCGAAGGCCTTCCCCGAGCGGACGTTCGACGTCGGCATCGCCGAGCAGCACGCGGCCGTCTCGGCGGCCGGCCTCGCCAGCAACGGCCTGCACCCGGTCGTCGCGGTCTACGCGACCTTCCTCAACCGGGCCTTCGACCAGGTCCTGATGGACGTCGCGCTGCACCGCCTCGGCGTCACCTTCGTGCTCGACCGGGCCGGCGTCACCGGCACCGACGGCGCCTCCCACAACGGCATGTGGGACATGTCGATCCTCCAGGTCGTCCCGGGCCTGCGGCTCGCCGCCCCGCGTGACGCCGACCAGGTCCGCGCCCAGCTGCGCGAGGCCGTGGACGTCACCGACGCCCCCACCGTGGTGCGCTACTCCAAGGGCAGCGTCGGCCCCGCCGTCCCCGCCCTCGGCCGGATCGGCGGCATGGACGTGCTGCGCGGCAGTGCCGGACCGGCCGACGGCGCCCGCGCCGACGTGCTCGTCGTCTCGGTCGGCGCGATGGCCCCGCTCTGCCTGGAGCTGGCGGAGCTGCTGGAGGCCCAGGGCATCACCAGCACCGTCGTCGACCCGCGCTGGGTCAAGCCGGTCGACGCCGCCCTGCCCGGCCTCGCCGCCGAGCACCGGTTCGTCGTCACGGTCGAGGACAACGGCCGGGCCGGCGGCGTCGGCTCGGCGATCGCCCAGGCCCTGCGCGACGCGGACGTGGACCTGCCGCTGCGCGACTTCGGCATCCCGCAGGAGTTCCTGGACCACGCCTCGCGCGCCGAGATCCTCGCCGAGATCGGCCTCACCGCCCCCGACATCGCCCGTCAGGTGACCGCGCTGGTCTCCCGGCTGGACGTCGACCGGGTCGAGGCC